>JANMIX010000044.1:0-12487 GCA_031376015.1 Acidimicrobiia bacterium
TCGCCATCCTGGATCTGACCGAGTCCGGAGCCCAGCCGATGCCGTGCGTCAACAGCCGGTACTGGGTCACCTTCAACGGGGAGATCTTCGACTTCGTCGAACTCCGGCGGGAACTCGAGGCCAAGGGCCGTCGCTTCTGGACCACCTCCGACACCGAGGTGATCGGCCACGCCTACGACGAATGGGGGCCGGACTGCGTCCTGCACTTCAACGGCATGTGGGCCTTTGCGGTGTGGGATTCCCACAAGCGTGAGCTGTTCGTGTCGCGGGACCACTTCGGGATCAAGCCCCTGTACTTCCTCGACCAGTCGGATCGCTTCGTCTTTGCCTCCGAGCTCAAGTCCTTCCTGTACCTGCCGGGGTTCACCGCCCGCGAGAACGACGCCATGGTCCGCCGGGCGATGTCGAATGCCCCCACCTTCCAGATGGTGGAAGACACCGTCATCTCCGGCGTCCGGCAGCTGCCGGCCGGTCAAAAACAGACGGTGCGTGACGGCAGGGTCACCATAAACCCGTGGTGGCACACCCTCGACCATCTTCCGGAGGTGGCCCGCACGTTCGGCGGCCAGGTCGAGCAGTTCCGTGAGCTGTTCCTCGATGCCTGCAAGATCCGCCTCCGCAGCGATGTGCCCGTCGGCGTGTGCCTCAGCGGTGGGGTCGATTCCACCTCGGTGCTCTCCTCGGTGGCCGCGCTGCGTCACGGCATGGGGGGAACCGACCGCTCCCGGGTCACCACCGACAGCGAGCGCGCCTTCGTCATCACGTATCCCGGCAGCTCGTGGGACGAGCGTCAGTACGCCCAGACCGCCATCGAACACACCGGCGCCCACCCCAACTTCGTGCCGGTCAACGGTGAGGACGCGCTCCAGTCGATACACGAGTACGCGTATGCCTTCGAGTCCGTCGCCGGGTCGTTGAGTTTCCCCATGTACGCCGTGTACCGCGCCTTGCGGGCGGACAACGTGGTGGTGTCCCTCGATGGTCAAGGCGGTGACGAACTCTTCGCCGGCTACCCGGCCCACCTCGACCGGGCCCTCATCGACCACCCGATGTGGCGTGCCCCGCGACGCCGGATCGACCTCCTGCGCACCCGCCACGCGCTGCAGGGTCGGGACACACCCATGATCCGCCAACTCCGCCGCGCCGTGTACTCCATGCGGCGGGGCAGGACCGCCGCAACGCCGGCGCCCCGCCAGTGGATCGAGGCCAACACCGACAATCCTGTGGACCTGATGCCGCAGAGCGATCGGGCCGCGCTCGGCGATCTCGGCGCCCTCAACGGGTACCTCTACACCGCCTTCCATTTCGAGTTGCCCAACCTGCTGCGCAATTTCGACCGGATGTCGATGGCGCACGGGGTCGAGAGCCGCATGCCCTTCATGGACTGGCGTGTGGTTGCGTTCGCCTTCGCGCTGCCCGGTGAGGCCAAGGTGGGCCACGGCACCACCAAGCGGATCGTGCGAGAGGCGATGCGCGGCATCATGCCCGAGTCCCTGCGGGTCCGGCGCTCGAAGGTTGGCTTCACGTCGCCGATGACCGACTGGTTCAACGGCCCCATGGGCGAGTGGGTCGCCGCCGAGGTGGCCAAGCCCGAGTTCGTCGACGTGCCCTACTGGGACGGTCCCGCCATCCGCGACTTCGCCCAGGCGCGCCAGGCCAGCCACACCTGGACCTTCCTGGATTGCCGCCGCGTCTGGACCTACGTGCAGACCCATCTGTGGCGCCAGCAGTTCTTCGAGACCTCCCCGCCGGCGCTGCCCGAGGCCCCGCCGCCCCGCGCCGCGGCACCGCTGGCAGGCTTGAACCGCTGAGGACCCAAAGGAATCGGGCAATGGTCGGGCCACGCTGGCAGCATGTGGCGCATGACCATCACCGAGGATGCCTCCAGCGTCGACCAGTCGGGCGGCAATGACGAGGTTTGGACCGCGGTCCGGACCTGTCCGTTGTGTGAAGCCGGATGCGGTCTGGAGCTGAGCATTCGCGGCCGCGGGCCCGACGCCGAGGTCGTACGTATCCGTGGCGACCGAGACGACGTGTTCAGCCACGGCTTCATCTGCCCGAAGGGTTCGACCCTCAAGCAACTGCGAGAGGATCCCGACCGGTTGCGCTCCCCGCTGGTCAAGCGCGACGGCCAGTTTGTCGAGGTGGGCTGGGACGAGGCCTTCGCCGAGGTCGACCGTCTCTTCTCCGGCGTGATCGAGCGCCACGGCCGAGAGGCGCTGGGCGCGTACGTCGGCAACCCGAACGTGCACAACCTCGGACCCCAGCTCTACCTGAAGGTGCTCCTCAAGTCGTTGGGCACCCCCAACCTGTTCTCCGCCAGCACCGTCGACCAACGGCCCAAGGAGATCAGCTCCTCCCTGCTCTTCGGGGGCGGTCTCAGCGTCCCCGTTCCCGACATCGACCGCACGGACCTCCTCGTGCTCATGGGGGCCAACCCCTTCGCCTCGAACGGCAGCCTGGCCACGGCCCCCGACTGGCCCGGACGCCTCGAGGCCATCGTCGCCCGGGGCGGGTCCGTGGTGGTGATCGACCCGCGGCGCACCCGCACCGCCGAGGCCGCCACCGAACACCACTTCCTGCGCCCCGGCACCGATGCACTGTTGCTGCTGGGCATCGTGCACACACTCGGCGCCGAGGGGCTCATCGATTGCGCCGCGGCCGCCCCCTATGTCACCGGGATCGACGAGGTCGTCGCCCTCGCCCACCCGTTCAGCCCCGAGGCGGTGGCGGGGGCCACCGGGATCGATGCCGGCACCATCCGAGATCTGGCCCGCCGTCTGGCCGGCACCGAACGGGCCGCGCTCTACGGACGGCTCGGCACCACCACACAGATCTTCGGCACCGCCACGTCATGGCTGGTCGACGTGGTCAACGTGCTGGCCGGCAACCTCGATCGCCCGGGTGGGGTCATGTTCACCCGACCCGCCATCGGTTCGGCCACCACGCGGGGCAAGCCCCGAGAGGGTCGCGAGACCCGATTGGGCCGGCGCAGCTCGCGGGTGTCGAACCTGCCCGAGACCATGGGCGAGCTCCCGGTCGTTTGCATGGCCGAGGAGATCGACACGCCCGGTCCCGGGCAGATCCGAGGCATGGTGTGCGTCGCCGGTAACCCGGTGCTCTCCACGCCCGACAGTGCCCGGCTGAATGCGGCGCTGGCCGGTCTCGAGGCCATGGTGGCGGTCGACATCTACCTGAACGAGACCACGCGCCACGCCGATGTGATTCTGCCCGTGCCCGATGCACTCGCCAAGGGCCACTACGACCTGGCGCTGCTGCAGTTGGCCATCCGCAATGTGGCCAACTACTCGCCGCCCCTCCTGCCCCTCGATGCCGGCCAGCCCGACGAGTGGGAGGTGCTGGCCCGGCTGGCGATGGTGCTCTCCGGCCAGGGCGACGGTGACCCGGCGGCGGTGGACCAACTGGCCTTCGACACGCTGCTCAACGCGGCGGTGACCGACGAGCACGGTCCGGTGTTCGGCCGCGACCCCGCCGAGATCGCCCGCCTGCTCGAGCCCCGCACCGGTCCGGAACGTCTGCTCGACCTGATGGTGCGGGTAGGGCCCTACGGCGACGGGTTCGGACGGACCCCGCGGGACTGGACCCATGCGGTGGCCCTCCCCGAGGGGGTCGAGCCCCTGACCCTGGACGTCCTGCTGGCCCACCCCCACGGCATCGACCTCGGTGCGCTGACCCCACGCCTGCCCGAGGTGCTCCGGACGCCCTCCGGCATGATCGACCTTGCGCCGGAGGTGATGGCCGCCGAGGTCCCGCGCATCCGCGCGCACCTGGCGACCGCCGCCGAGGCGGAGATGGTCCTCATCGGGCGCCGGCACCTGCGCTCCAACAACTCCTGGATGCACAACGTGAACGTCCTGGTGAGGGGAGCGCCGCGCTGCACGCTGTTGGTGAACCCCGCCGATGCCACCCGGCTCGGCCTTCAGGACGGGAGATCGGCGACCGTGGCCTCACGGGTGGGCAAGATCGCGGTGCCCGTCGAGGTGACCGACACGATCATGCCGGGCGTGGTGTCGCTTCCCCACGGATGGGGTCACGACAGCCCCGGTGCGCGCTTGCAGGTGGCTGCCGCCCACGCCGGGGTGAACAGCAACCTGCTCGCCGACCCGTTGCGCTTCGACGCCGTGTCCGGGAATGCGGTGCTGAACGGCATACCGGTGGAAGTAAGCCCAGCGTAACCCCCCGTTCACCTTCAGAACGCACGGAGTGAGCCGCGGTCTGTGCACAACTTGCACAGTCGCACCGCGGAGTCCACAGGTTGTCCACCGGCCCGCCGATGAGTCCGGTGTGGACACCACGAACCCTGCGCCGCTCACCGCTCTGGTCCGTGCCATGGTGCGGCCCGAGTCCTGGACTGCCCAGGCGCGAGAGGCGGTCGCGCTCGGCGTCACCGCCGCTCACTGGCCCTTCGGCTTCGTCGACCGCGGCCTGTCCGAGTTCCGCAGTCGCGCCTTCGCCGACCGTTCCCCGAAGGCGACACCGGTGCTGCTCATCCACGGGTACGGGGCGAACAAGAGCAACTGGTTCTTCGTCGAGCGAGCGCTGCGGCAGGCCGGCTACGAACGGCTCCACGGTCTCAACTACAACCCGCTGCGGATGGACATCCCCGCCATCGCCGAGGCGGCCACCCAGCGGGCCCGCGCCCTGATGGAACACTTCGGTGTCGAACGGATCCACCTGGTGGGCCACA
Source organism: Acidimicrobiia bacterium (assembly GCA_031376015.1). Lineage (GTDB taxonomy): Bacteria > Actinomycetota > Acidimicrobiia > Acidimicrobiales > JACDCH01 > JANMIX01. Next base: position 4,709 of record JANMIX010000044.1, read on the forward strand.
GCACGGGCGGCTTGGTGGCGCGCTACGCCGTGCAGGTGAATTGCCTTGAAAACGTTGGCGTTTGTGCCACGGTGGCGTCCCCGCACCAAGGCACCCCGATGGCCCGGTTGGGAGCAGGCACCACCGCCCGCCAGCTCCGTCCCGGCTCGGATGTGGTGCGCCTCCTGCGCTCGAGCGCGCGGCCGCTGTCCACGAAGTTCGTGGCCTTCTACTCCAATGTCGACGTGCTCTCGCCCGGCCACCGATCCCGCATCATCGAACCCGCACTCGAGGCCACCAACGTGCTGATCAAGGACCACGGTCATCTGTCCCTGCTGCTGTCGCGACCGTTGGGAACCGCCCTGGCCGCGCACCTCGCCGCCGCCGATGCCGCGGCCGGCGCGGCCGTGGAGGCCGCCCCCGGTGCCGACGGCGCGGTCCCCACCCGCCGGACCGCCTGAGCGAACCGCACGCGGGGCCGATCGAGTCGGTTGGGATTGCACCGAAATAATGCGAGCCGGGGCTTCTGGGGCCCCTCTACCCACAGGCACGGCTCGATTCACCCACAGCCGGCCCGCGTCGCCCACAGCCGATGGGGACAACTTCGGCGGAAATTCACAGCGTCATCCTCTTTCCGTCCACAAGGCCCGCTGCGTACGGTGCTGTTCGACGCAGTCCCTTGAAGTCGGGGGCGGCGCGAGGAGCGGATGGTGGATCAGCGTCAACCTTTGGTGGGGGGACGGGGGATCCTTGGGCGATCGCGACGGATAGGGGAGTGCAAACCTTCGCGAGCGTGTCTTGACCTGCAACTTCGCGCTGCCCCCGACGTTGACAGCGGGCAAACGACAGTGCTGTAATCTCACCCACGTCATTTGGAATATGTTGTGCCCGTAACCGCCGGGGGGCGGACCGAACCACCAGATCTAGTGGTGATCTGTTGAGACGGTGCCAGGGCACCGAGGACCGAACCAGGCGCCTCCGTAGGCTTTGCTTGCGCGCGCCCTTCCACCAGAACGCAGACGAGGAGCGACCATGGCCATTGCACCCGAGCATGCAGGTATCGGCATCCGCCGGTACTTCACGACCGAAGGCGTGCATCCGTACGACACCGTGGTCTGGGAGCGGCGCGATGCCCGCATCTCCAACTACCGAGACGGATCGGTCGCCTTCGAGCAGCTCGGGGTGGAGGTTCCCTCCACGTGGTCGCTCAACGCCACGAACATCCTCGCCCAGAAGTACTTCCGGGGCACCCTTGGCACCGCGGAGCGAGAGACGTCGCTGCGACAGGTGGCCGACCGGGTGGTCGACACGATCACCGGCTGGGGTCTGCAGGGCGGCTACTTCGTCGACGGGCGCGAGGCCGAGGTTTTCTCCGACGAGCTGAAGTACCTCATCGTCCACCAGAAGGCGGCCTTCAACAGCCCTGTGTGGTTCAACATCGGCGTGGCCGGGGTGCCCCAGCAGGCGTCGGCCTGCTTCATCCTCAGCGTCGAGGACACCATGGACTCCATCCTCAACTGGTACGTCGAGGAGGGCACGATCTTCAAGGGTGGTTCGGGGGCGGGGATCAACCTGTCCCGGATCCGTTCCTCGGCCGAGCTGCTCAAGGGCGGCGGCACGGCATCAGGTCCGGTCAGCTTCATGCGCGGTGCCGACTCCTCGGCCGGCACCATCAAGTCGGGTGGCAAGACCCGGCGCGCCGCCAAGATGGTCATCCTCGACATCGATCACCCCGACATCGAGGAGTTCATCTGGTGCAAGGCCCGCGAGGAGCGCAAGGCCCGGGTGCTGCGCGACGCCGGCTTCGACATGGACCTCGACGGGTTGGACTTCCACTCCATCCAGTACCAGAACGCCAACAACTCGGTGCGGGTGACCGACGAGTTCATGCAGGCCGTGGAGGACGACGCCGACTGGCACCTGCGGGCGGTCACCACCGGCGAGATCGTCAAGACGGTGCGGGCCCGCGACCTCATGCGCCAGATCTCGCAGGCCACCTGGGATTGCGCCGACCCCGGCATGCAGTTCGACACCACCATCAACCGGTGGCACACCGCCGCCAACACCGGCCGCATCAACGGTTCCAACCCCTGCAGCGAGTACATGCACCTCGACGACTCGGCCTGCAACCTGGCCAGCATGAACCTGCTGACGTTCCTCGACGACACCGACAACGACGCCTTCGACGTGGAGGGCTTCAAATCGGCCGTCGAGGTCGTCTTCACGGCCCAGGAGATCCTCGTGGGCAACGCCGACTACCCCACCGCCGCCATCGGGGAGACGAGCCGCCGGTTCCGTCAGCTGGGCATCGGTTACGCCAACCTGGGTGCCATGTTGATGGCCGTCGGGTTGGCCTACGACAGCGACGCCGGCCGAGCCTGGGCCGCGGCCCTCACCGCCTTGATGACCGGGCACGCCTACGAGGTCTCGGCCCGCACCGCGGCCCGTATGGGCCCGTTCGCCGGCTACGGCGAGAACCGTGAGCACATGCTGCGGGTGCTCGACATGCACCGCTCCGCGGCGGCGGGCATCGACGAGGAACTGGTGCCTTCCGAGATCCTCTCTGCCGCCCAGGAGGCGTGGGACAACGCCTGCGAGTTGGGCAAGGACTTCGGCGTGCGCAACAGCCAGGCCTCGGTGCTGGCCCCGACCGGCACCATCGGCCTGCTGATGGACTGCGACACCACCGGCATCGAACCCGACCTCGGCCTGGTGAAGATGAAGAAGCTGGTGGGCGGGGGCGACATGTCGATCGTCAACCAGACCATCCCGCGAGCCTTGCGGCGGCTCGGTTACGACGAGTCCCAGGTGGCCGAGATCGTGGCCTACATCGACATCAACAAGTCGATCCTGGGGGCGCCGCACATCTCCGCCGACCACGTCAGCGTGTTCGCCTGCTCGATGGGCGACAACACCATCCACTACCTCGGCCACGTGCGGATGATGGGTGCGGTCCAGCCGTTCATCTCCGGCGCCATCTCCAAGACCGTCAATATGCCCACCGAGGTCACCGTCGAGGACGTGGAGCAGTTGCACCTCGACGCCTGGAAGCTGGGCGTGAAGGCGGTGGCCATCTACCGCGACAACTGCAAGGTGGCCCAGCCGTTGTCCACCGTGAAGAAGGACGCCGCCGAGGTGCCCTCTGCCGGCCAGGTGGTGGAGCGCATCGTGGAGAAGGTCATCACCGTGCAGGAGCCGGTGCGCGAGAAGCTGCCCCGCAACCGCAACTCGAAGACCTTCGAGTTCCGGGTGGCCGACTGCAAGGGTTTCGTGACCGTGGGCGAGTACGCCGACGGCCGCCCCGGTGAACTGTTCATGCGGATCTCCAAGCAGGGCTCCACCCTGGCCGGGATCATGGATGCCTTCGCCATCTCGGTCAGCTACGGCTTGCAGTACGGGGTGCCGCTCCGGGCCTTCGTGGAGACACTCACCAACACCCGCTTCGAGCCCGCCGGCATGACCGACGACCCCGACATCCGCTTCGCCTCCAGCCTGGTCGACTACATCTTCCGGCGCCTGGCGGTGGCCTACCTGTCCAAGGAGGAGCGGGCCGAGCTCAACATCCTCACCGTGGATGAGCGCTCACAGCCCACGCTGCCCGGCGTCGAGGAGTCGGCGGTTGAGACGGTGCAGGGTCACGACATCCCCGCCGATCCGCCCTCGGTCGAGTCGGTCCTGTCGCTCCTCGACCTGGCCGATTCCGCACCGGCGCCCGCCCCAGCTCCGGCTCCCCGGGCGGTCTCGCATTCCGATGCGCCCTACTGCATGCAGTGCGGGGTGCAGATGAACCGGGCCGGCTCCTGCCACGCCTGCCCCAGCTGCGGTACCACCAGCGGCTGCAGCTGAGTTCGACGTCATCGCCCACGCCGGATCGCTCCGGCGTGGGCGATCGGCCCGTACCATCGCGCCGAGCGCGGCGGAAGGCGAAGCACTCGGGCTGTGGGAGGGACCGTGACGTGGATCCGTAAACGACCCCTCGGGCTCGTGTACCGCGACGACGCCCAGGCCTTCGGTGGCTACACCCTGTACTCCCACGTGCGGGGGCATCGGGCGAACCTGATCGACGAGGCCGGCCGCATCGTGCACCAGTGGCAGCACCCCGACGGCCTGCAGCACGTGCGGCTGCTGCCCAACGGCCACCTCTTGGCGCACACGCTGCCACCCGAGGACGCCGAGGGGGCCGAATCCATTGGTGGTTCGGCCGCGTCACTCGTCGAGTTGGACCAGCACAGCAACGTGGTCTGGGAGCACCGTGATCCCTACCTGCACCACGATTTCCAGCGACTGGCGAACGGCAACACGCTGGTGGTGCGGTGGGCCAAGTTGCCCTTCGAGGTGGCGGACCGGGTCCAGGGGGGCCATCGGGCCGACGCCGACCCCGACTGGATGTGGGCCGACACGATCCGCGAGATCGACCCTGCCGGGGCCACGGTGCGCGACTGGTACTCCTGGGAGCACCTCAACACCGCCCACCACGTGAAGTGTCCGTTGGAGAGCCGCAAGGAGTGGAGCCACCTCAACTCGCTCGAGCTCACCGACAACGGCGACTGGCTGGTGAGCTTTCGGCTCACCGACACGATCGCCATCGTCGACCACCGCACCGGCGCCCTTCGTTGGCGTTGGGGGCCGGGGCAACTGTCGCACCAGCACCATGCAACCTGGCTGGAGGGCGGCCGCATCCTGGTGTTCGACAACGGTTGCCACCGCAGGGAGGCGCCCTCGTTCTCCCGGATCCTCGAGATCGACCGAAAGACCCGCAAGATCGCCTGGAGCTATCAGGCCGAGCCGATCCTGGCCTTCTTCAGCTTCATGATCAGTGGGTGCGAGCGCCTGGCGAACGGCAACACGCTCATCACCGAGGGCGCCACGGGTCGCCTCTTCGAGATCACCGCCGAAGGCGAAACGGTGTGGGAGTACGTGAGCCCCTGGTTGTTGCCGAGCACCTTCGGTGTGACCGCGGCCGTGTTCCGTGCCTACCGCATCCCCACCGGCGACACGCGCCTCGAAGGGCTCAAGCTGTCGCCGGCGCGGTTCCGGAGTTTGAACGCGGCGGTACGGGCCCAGACCCCTCTGGGTGCGCAGGAGGACGGGGTGGCAGGCGTCAGTGCAGCTGCGGGGCGGTGAGGTCGAGGAACTCGGTGTTGGCGAAGACCGTCTCGAACTCGGCCATCAGCGACGCCACCTCGGCGGGCGGCTCGGCCTTCTCGGCGGCACGGGCCTCGGCTTCGCTGGTGAAGTACGCCACCTCGTAGCAGGCGTCGGGAGCTGTCCAGATGCGGACCGTCCCCAGTAGGTCGGGGCGGGCAGAGGCGACGAGATCGAATTGCTCGTCGAGGCGTTCCACGACCTGGCGATCCGCACCGGTTGTCTTCATCACCTGCACGAAACCGGCGTCGTCGGAGCCGCTGCCGAGGTGCTGGCTCACATCGCTCGACTCGGCGAAGGTGACCGACCCCGTGTAGTACTTCTCCGTCTCGCTCCACCAGGCGCCCTGTTCGGGTCGCTCGCTGTTGGCCCTGGCGGCCTGCTCGGACTCGAAGCGCACGATGGTGATCGCCTTGCCATCGGCAGTCACCCCTGAGGTCACCCCCAGAAAGCCTGTCGCGCCTGGCCGCAACTCTTCCTGCCACTGTTCTCCGCGGCGCTGCAGCCCTTCCGCGTCGTTGGTACGTCCCTCGAGGATCTGCACGAACATGGACCCACCTCCTGTTGCTGGTCGCCTCCAGCATCCGCCACCGCACCGGCGGCCGCAAGGGTCTCGCGGTGAGTGGTGGTACGCGCGCCCGTCAGGAGGTCACGCGTTCGCGGATCTGACGGCGCACCATGGCCGAGAAGTCCTGCGGGCTGAGGGCCGGCGCATAGAGGAATCCCTGGACGCGGTCGCAGCCCAACTCGATCAGCAGGTCCCGCTGCTCGGGCGTCTCGACACCTTCGGCGATCGTGGTCAACCCCAGGGCGCGGCCCAGGGTGAGGACGGCCTTCACGATGGCCAGATCCTCCTCGCTGACGCCCAGGCCCGACACGAAGTGGCGGTCGAGCTTGACGACGCTCACCGGGAAGCGCTTGAGGTAGGCGAGGCTGCTGTAGCCGGTACCGAAATCGTCCACGGCGAGGCGGTAGCCCGCCTCGTGGAGGGCATCGACGATCCGGGCGGTCGAGCGATCGGCGGAGATCACGGTGGATTCGGTGTACTCGAGGATGATCGACGACGGCTCGATCCCCGCCCGTCGCACGGCGTGGTCGAGCACCTCGGTGAGCTGGGGTGAGCTGAGTTGCCGGGCGGCCACGTTCACACTGATCTGTGCGGGAGCGTGCGCTCCGAGTTCTCGCCGCCACCGGGCCAGCTGGCTGGTGGCGAACTCGATTACCTGGGCTCCCAGGGCCACCACCAGCCCGGTGTCCTCGGCGACGGAGAGGAACGTTCCCGGCAGGTGCAGCCGTCCGTCCGGGCCGAGCAGCCGTACCAGTGCCTCGGCCGCCACGATCCGCCCCGTGGACAGCTCCAGGATCGGTTGGTAGTGCACCACGACGGCGTCGTTGTCGAGGGATCGGCGCACCCATTGCTCGGTCGACAACCGGTGCTGGGCCTCGAGGCGCAACGATTCGTCGTAGAGCTCGTAGCGATTCTTGCCCCGCTCCTTGGCCCGATACAGGGCGGTGTCGGCCTCGCGCAGGAGTGTTTCGGGACGGTGATCGGTGTCGAAGGCCACGCCGATGGAGGCCGACACGGTCACGTCGCCCTCGGGGAGTCGCACCGGTGTCGCCAGCGACGCCCGGATCCGTTCGGCCACGATCTCCACATCAGCGGTGTCGGCCAGGCCCTCGGCCAGCACCACGAATTCGTCGCCGCCCAGGCGTGCCACGGTGTCGCCCACCCGTGCGGCCTGGACCAACCGTTCGGCGACCTCGATGAGCAGCCGGTCGCCGACGTCGTGACCCATGGTGTCGTTTACCAGCTTGAAACGATCGAGATCCAAGAAGAGGAGCGCCGTGTGATCGTCGGAGCGCTTGCTGCGCTCCATGGCGTGGGCCAGCCGGTCGAGCAGGAGCGCACGGTTGGCCAGACCCGTGAGCGAGTCGTGCATGGCCTGCCATTCCAGCCGGCCGGCGGCGTCGACGCGGTCGGTCACGTCGCGGACGTTGGCCACGATGCCCCCGATGTCGGGGTCGTCGAGTCGGTTAGTGGCCACGACCTCGGCGTGCCGGTACCCCCGGCCGTCCGCAGTGGCGACGCGGATCTCGACCGAATCGGTAGTGCCCGGACTCTCCAGCAGATGATGGAACGCACGTAGCAGGCGGTCCAGGTCGTCCTCGTGGACCAGCGAGGTGAAGACCTCGCCGGCCTTGGAGTTGGCGGCGTAGCCGAAGAGCCGTTCGGCGGCGGGGGAGGCCCATCGCAGCACGCCGTTGTGGTCGACGACCACCAGCGCGTCGGTGCTCTGGTTGAGCAGGGCGGCGTAGTACCCGTGGCTGGCTCGCAGCCGCTCCTTGGCCCGCTGTTCCTCGGTGATGTCCTGGACCTGGGCCACGAGGTGGTCGTCGCCGGCGAGACCGACGCTCAGCCGGGCCCAGGCGATATCGCCGTCGCGCCGGACCCATCGTCCGTCCAACTGGAACCGGTCGACCTCGCCACGCAGCAGGCACATACCCGCCTCGACGCCCATGCGGCGATCGTCCGGGTGCGTGTAGGTGAGGAAGTTGGTGCCCTGCAGTTCGGCCGCCGAGCGGCCCATCATCGCCTCGAAGGCGGGATTGACCCGAACGAAGTTCCCCGCCCGATCCAGCAGGGCCATTCCCACG
>JANMIX010000080.1:0-4541 GCA_031376015.1 Acidimicrobiia bacterium
CACGGCACCGTGCTCACCGGGGAAGGCCGCCTGAACCTGCGCAACGCCCGCTTCGCCACCGACGGCGGCCCTCTCGACGCGGGATGTCGGTGCGAGGTGTGCGGCGTGCACAGCCGTGCCTACCTGCGCCACCTGCTCACCGTGCAGGAGCCGACCGCGGGCCGTCTGCTCACCTTGCACAACCTGTCCTGGATGGCGGCGTTCATGGCCGAGATGCGCTCGGCCATCGTCGTGGGGCGCTTCGGAGAGTTCCGGGCCCGCATCCTGAGTCGCTGGCGCTGAGGCCCATGTTCTCCCCTCGGCGGCGCGCTGGACTACCGTGCGCTGTCCCTGTCCGCCGGTAACTGGTTGGTGTACACGATGGGCGCGTTCCTCGCGATCCTGACCCTCCTCATCCCCATGTGGCTGATCTTCGTGCTGCCACAACAGCGCCGCATTCGGGCGCATCACGCGTTGATCGCCACCCTCGAGCCCGGCGACGAGGTCATGACCACCTCGGGCCTCTTCGGCACCATCGTGGGCCTCGATGACGATGTCGTCACCCTCGAGGTCGCCGAGCAGGTGGAGGTGCGGTTCTCCAGGGGTGCGATCCACTCGCGAACCTCGCCGGGGCTCCATGATGACCCCATCGACCTGGCGGGCGAGCTGGGCGGCGACCATGGGGACGACGAGTTCGACAGTGCATTCGGCGCCAACTCCGGCGCCGGCGACGACGACGACGACTTCGACACGGACTGAGAGCGCATGCGAAAGAGTGGTTTCACCCAGCTGATCGTCATCTCGGCCATTGCCGTGGGATGGCTCACCTATACCCTCACGCTCGGCGGCGGTGCCCCCCAGCTCGGCCTCGACCTGCAAGGTGGCACGTCGGTGGTGCTCGCCCCCAAGGGTCCGGCCAGCACCTCCAGCCTCGACAAGGCCATCGAGATCATCCGTCGCCGCGTCGACGGTCTCGGTGTGGCCGAGCCCGAGATCACCCGTCAGGGCGACTTCATCGTGGTGTCGCTTCCCGGCGTGAAGGACCAGCAGCGGGCGCTCACCCTGGTGGGCCGTACGGCCAAGCTGCAGTTCCGGCCCACCTGCCAGTCGGGCCAGCCCGCCGGACAGCCCGACGCGTTCTACGAGGGGTTGCTGAAGAGCGGGGGCGCCTGCACCACACCCACCCCGTCGACGCCGACCAGCACCGTGCCCGCCTCGACCACCACGGCGCCGCCGGCATCGACCACCACGGTGAAGCCGTCGAGCAGTTCGAGTAGCCAGAGCAGCTTGGGACGGCCGCTGCCCGCCCACGCGCACCTGAGCGCGGCGCCCGGCGCCGGCCCCACGGCCATCACGGCGGTGGCCGCCCCGACGACCACCGCAAAGCCCGGCCCGACCACCGTGCCGACCACCAGCGCACCTGCCCCGAGCACGACGGCCGCCGCCAACCCCCTGGCCTGCGGCGCACTCGGGGACAAGGCGGCGGACACGCCCGACAACCAACCGATCATCGCCGGGGAGGACCACAACCACGACGGCACCATCGATGGTTGCGCGCTGCTGGGTCCCATGGCCTTCGACGGCAGCAAGGTTTCGGGCGCGTCGGCCTCGTTCCCCAGCGGGCAGTGGGTCGTCAACCTCGATTTCAGCGACAGCGGTCTGAGCCTGTTCAACACCCTCGTCGGGCACTGCTACAACAGCGATCCCACCTGTCCCGGCGGCACCACCGCCATCGTGTTGGACGGCCGGATCGAGTCCAACCCCCGGCCGCAGGACCCCACGTTCACCGGATCGGTTCAGATCTCCGGCCCGAGCGGCGTCGGCCTCAGCCAGGCCGAGGCGTCGGACCTGGCCCTGGTGCTGAACTACGGATCGCTGCCCGTGCAGTTGCAGCAACAGCGGGTCGAGACGGTGTCGGCGACGCTCGGCCGTGACTCCCTGCACGCCGGGCTCATCGCCGGCGGTATCGGCATCGCTGCCGTGGCCATCTACATGATCCTGTACTACCGGGCCCTCGGCGTGGTGGTGGTGTTGGGCCTGGCCGTGTGGTCGGCCCTCAACTACTCGATCATCACCTACCTGTCGGGCAATGCCGGCCTGGCCCTGTCGCTGTCGGGTGTCACCGGCATCGTGGTCTCCGTCGGGGTCACCACCGACAGTTACATCGTCTACTTCGAACGAATGAAGGACGAGATCAAAGCCGGGCGGTCGGTCCGCTCGGCGGTGGACCACGCCTTCAAGCGGGCGTGGCACACCATCGTGGCCGCCGACTCGGCCAGCTTCATCGGTGCGTTCCTGCTCTACACCCTGACCGTGGGTGCGGTGCGGGGATTCGCCTTCTTCCTCGGGCTGTCGACGTTGCTCGACCTCATCACGGCCTACTTCTTCAAGCGGCCGATGGTCGCCCTGCTGGCGCGATCCCGGTTCTTCACCGACACGCGCTGGTTCGGTATCCGGGCCGCGCTCGATGCCCCGCCCGCGACCCCGGCACCGGTGCCGGTCGGTATGGCCACCACCGGAGGTGAGCAGTGACTGCTCCGAACACACGCCGCCGGGGGCCCTTGGGGCGTCTCTACCACGGCGAGACCAACATCGATTTCATCGGCCGCACGCGGTTGTGGCTGATCCTCTCGGGCGCGCTGCTCCTCATCGGGCTTGGTTCGCTCCTCGGTCGCGGCCTCAACCTGGGCATCGACTTCAAGGGCGGCGCCGTGTACGAGGTGCCGACCGAGACGGTGAGCGTGGGCGACGCCCGCGATGTGGTGACATCGCTGGGTGTGAGCGAGCCGAAGGTGCAGGAGACCAACGGTGCCTCGGGTCGCTTCATCCGGGTCCAGACGTCCACCTTGGCGCCCGAGACCGCCGTCAAGGTGCAAAAAGCGCTGGCAGATCTGGCCAAGACCGACCTCAACAACGTGTCGCGCGACGAGGTGGGCCCGTCCTGGGGTGATGAGATCTCGAAGAAGGCGCTGCGGGCACTTATTGTGTTCCTGATCGTCATCACCGGATACATCTCGTTGCGCTTCGAGTTCAAGATGGCGGTGCCCACCCTGGTGGCGCTCGTGCACGACGTGTTCATCACCATCGGCGTCTACTCGTTGTCGGGCCTGGAGGTCACCCCCGCCACCGTGATCGCCGTGCTCACCATCCTCGGCTACTCGATCTATGACGGCATCGTGGTGTTCGACAAGGTGCACGAGAACACCCGGCTGGTGTCGGCCACCAACCGCATGGGCTACAGCGAGATGGTCAACCTGTCGCTGAACGAGACGCTGATGCGTTCGCTCAACACGTCGATCACGGCGTTGATCCCGATCAGTTCGCTGCTGCTCATCGGCGCGCTGCTCCTTGGCGCCACCACCCTGGAGGAGTTCGGCCTGGCGCTGTTGATCGGTCTGGCGTCGGGCGCCTACTCGTCGATCTTCGTCGCCTCCCCGTTGCTGGCAGTGCTCAAGGAGCGTGAGCCGCGCTACGTCGACATCCGCCGCCGCATCGGCGCCCGTGGAAGTGCCGACGGTGACGTCGCCGGTCGTGCCTCCGCCCGTGCCGCCGCCGACGCTGCCGACGACAGTGCCGAGGCCGCCTCGACGCGGCGTTCGGACGGGCCGGTGGGCACGGCCACGGTGCCCCGCCCCACCGCCACCATCCCGCCGCGACCGCGCAAGAAGAAGCGGCGCTGACCCGTGGAGGTCGAGGCCCTGCGCGGGCTCATCCGCAGCATCCCCGACCACCCCCAAGCCGGGGTCACGTTCCGGGACCTGACCCCCTTGCTGGCCTCGGCACCGGCGTTCGCCTCGCTCGTCGATCGGCTGGCCGAACCGTGGATGGGCCGGGGGATCGTGGCGGTTGTCGGCGTGGAAGCCCGTGGTTTCATCGTGGCCGGCCCGGTGGCCGAGCGCCTGGCCGCCGGGTTCGTGCCCGTGCGCAAGCCGGGAAAACTTCCGTGGCAGGTCGAGTCGGTCACCTACGACCTCGAGTACGGCACCGACACCTTGGAGATCCACCGCGACGCGCTCACGCCGGGGGATCGGGTGCTGGTGATCGATGACGTCCTGGCCACCGGCGGCACTGCCGCTGCGACGGTTGCGCTGCTCGAGGGGCTGGGAGCCGAGGTGGTCGGGCTGGGCTTCGCCGTCGAACTGGAATTCCTGGCCGGGCGCGACCGGCTGGCCGGCCGCGACATCCACTCCCTCATCACGTACTGATTGATTCGGCTCCGCTGAGCTGGCGTCGCCTCCTTCCGGCTCGTGAGCAGGGGGTGGCTCCCGTAGACTTGAGCCATGGCGACCGTCACGAGGGTGCTCCCGTGGCGTCGTGCCGCGGCGGCGCCCCCGGCGGTGGAAGTGGCGCCTCTGCTGGCGGTGTACCGCAGCCGTCACCCACGAGCCTCCACGGCGCTGATCTCCAAGGCCTACCTTGTGGCCGCCGACCTGCACCGCCAGCAATTCCGCCGCTCGGGTGAGGCCTACATCCACCACCCGCTGGCGGTGGCGCAGGACGTGGCCGATCTGGGCCTGGACGACATCACGATCGCCGCCGCGCTGCTGCACGACGCGGTGGAG
>JANMIX010000082.1:0-2151 GCA_031376015.1 Acidimicrobiia bacterium
GTCCACCGCGCAAAGGGACGTGGCATACCAGGGGATGCCGCGACTGGCGTTGGTGGAACCATCGAGCGGGTCGAGCACCACCGTGACCGCACGCTCAGGGTGGTGCCGGCCCGATTCCTCCGAGAGCACTCCCAGACCCCGTCCGCAGAGCAGGTCCACGGCCACGGCATCGGCGGCCAGATCGCTGTGGTACTGGCCGTCGCGGGTGCCGGCCAGGCCCCAGTCCTGCACGTCGCCCAAAGCGGCGCCGACCGCGATGGCCGCATCGTGCAGGGTTGCGAGTAGGTCCATGTCGGGCCGCAACCTAACCTGTGCGCAATGGCAGTCATCGACGTGGCGGGATTCATCACCGACCTCAAGGAACATGCGTCCGACCACGGGTTCCACGTGCATGACGAACGCCACTTCGTGGAGACGTACTCGCTGCGCCAGGCGTGGGAGGTGGATCTGCATCCCGAGGCTGCCTGCAACGGCCCCCTCGACCTGCACCTCTCGCTGGAGGTCGACCCCCGCCAGTTGCTGGCCTTCGAGGACGCGGTGCTGGCCCTGGCCGACGACGAGGACCCCGGCGATGAATGGCACTTCCCGCTGCTGTTCACCTGGACCCTGCCACCGCTGCCCAAGGCTCCCGACCTGTTGGTGCTGGCCACCGACCTGGCCGGTATCGGGGGCACCGAACTGCCCCTCGAGGTCTCCGCCATCGACTCCTACCCGAGCGTGACCGACGCGGCCGAACGCAGCCTGTCGATCGTGGCCCGCATCGAGGTGTCGCTGTCGGCCATCCTGCGGGCCGAGGAACAACTGTGCGATTCCCTCGACCGCTGCCTGGCGGTCAGCGAATTCCTGGTCGACCGGGCGCCGGTGTGGCTCGACGATTGATGCGGCCCCGTAACTCGGCCGCCACCACCTCGTTGGCGTAGGCCGCCCACGCACAGGGCGTCGTCGTGTCGAGCGGGTAGTCGAGCGGGCCGGACGGCAGGGCTTCCACGATCACCCCGGCCTCGGCCGCCACCAACCAGGCCGCCAGGTCGTAGGGATGGGCGGCGAGGCCGTCGACCACCAGCGGGCGCGGATCGAGCACCGCCACCTCGCGGCCGGTGGCCACCTCCATGAGCTGGCCGCCGGTGCACAGGTAGGGGTCCTCGTAGAGCTCGAGGCCGGCCAGCACGTCGTCCTCCCAGGCCCCCAATGCCGCCTTCTGGCCGGGGGTGAACCGCTGTACCGACACGAAGGCCCGGTGCAGGCCCGCGGCGGTCGACGGCTGTAGCGCCACGGGCCGTTGGGGGCCGCGGCCGAGGAGGTCGTCGTCGACGGCGTGGGCACCGCCGCCGCGCGCCGCCCACGCCACCATGCCCAGCGCGGCGCGAGCCGTGGGCAACTCCACGCAGGCGGCCGCCTCCAAACCTGCGAGCGTGGTGGCCTCCCTTCCGGCGCCAAGCAGCACCCAGGCCGAACGCTTCTGGGCCAGCCAGGGCCGGCTGCCGTCGACCGGATCGGCCAGATACCGCCACGGCCCGCCGGCGTCACCCACGGGCACCGCGTGGTCGAATCCCTCCAGCACCAGCGTCCCCGGCCATCGGGGCCCGCACCGCCGGGCCAGCGCCTCCAACAATGCGACCTCGGCCCGGGCATCCACCCCGAACACCTCGTCGCCGCCCTCGGTGCGCACCACGGAGGCGTCACCGCCCGCCGGACCCGCACCCACCGCGGCGCGCACCAGCCGGCCCACCTCGGCAAGGGCCGCCGCCAGCATCCCGGTCTCGGTGCTCACGTCGGGGCGACCGGCACGGCACGCCGCAACGTCACGTGCGGATGTCCTTGACCCGGAACCGCAGCACGGCGGCGAGAGAGAACGCGGTACTCCAGAGCACGGCGGAGAGGGTGCCCCGCCACAGTTCCACCGAGCGGCCCGAGTAGAAGAGGTCGTTCCAATCGGCCCAGTACCGGGTGGGGTTCACGGGCTTCAGACCACGCAGGCTGGGCACGGCCAGCAGCACGCTGCAGGTCACGACGATCACGATGGTGCCCACCACCGCCGCGGCGGTGGAGTCGGTCATGGTCGACAGGAAGATCCCGATGGACACCACCACGATCATGCACAGCGACACGTAGCCGAGGCTCAGCAGCAACCGGCCGAACGCCTCGCCGGCG
>JANMIX010000097.1:0-7609 GCA_031376015.1 Acidimicrobiia bacterium
GGTGTACGAGGTCAGGCGGCGATGCGGGCGAGTTGGGCCATCGCCTTGGTCACCATCGCCTCAGGAAGTGCGGCGTAACCGACCGTGGGTGCGAGTGTCTGGCCCTCGGTGAGCATGAACGTCAGGTAGCCCTTGAGGGCGGCGGCGGTGGCGGGATCACCCTGCTTGGCATACACGATGATCCAGGTCGGCGAGGTGATGGGGTACGCGTCGGCCCCTTCGCTGTTGAGCGGGCTGTAGGTCAGGTCGGCGTTCACGGACGCACCCGCCACCGCCGCGGAAGCTGCGACGAGCGTCGGCTTGGTGAAGTTGCCGGCCTTGTTCTTGATCGAGGCGAGCGTCAGGTCGGCCTTCACGGCGTCGGAGAGATCGACGTAGCCGATGGCACCCTCGGTGTTGCTGATGAGCGAGGCCACGCCGCTGTTCTTCTCGGCACCCTGGGTGCCGCTGGGCCAGTCCACGGTGTCACCAGGGGTGAGCGTGAACACGCTGGGCGCGGTAGCGGCCAGGTACTTGGTGAAGTTGCTGGTCGTGCCGGAGCCATCCGAACGGTGGACCACCACGATGTCCTCACCGGGAAGCGTGGCACCCGGATTGTCGGACTTGATCTCGGCGGCGTCCCACTTCGTGATCTTTGCCGTGAAGATGCCGGCCACCGTGGCGGGCGACAACTGCAGCGCGCTCACGCCGTTGAGGTGGAACGACACGGTGATGGGGGCGGAGGCCAGCGGGAAGTAGAGCACCTCGCCGCCCTTGAACTTGGGCTTGTCGGCGTCCTTGATGAGCGAGTCGGTCCCGGCGAATTGCACGACGCCGTTCTGCAGGTCCTGCTTGCCGGCCGATGAGCCGCTCTTGGTGTAGGAGACCGCCACATCGGGGGCCTTGGCCTTGAACTGGGTGATGGCAGCCTGCTCCAAGGCGTCCTGGAAACTGGAGCCGGAGCCGTTGAGCGTGCCCTTGAGTGACGCGTAGTCCACGGAGGTGCCCGACGATGAGGACGACGCCGAGCCCCCGGTGCTGCTCGACGACGAGGTCGCGTTGTCGTTGCTGCTGCTACAGGCCGCGCCCGTGACCGCCAGGAGGCCGACCAGGAGGGCAGCGGCCCGGGTGCGCCGCGGTGCCCGCATTCGGGTCAGGGATGGTGAGTTGAGTTCATTCACGCCCCGGACGGTACGGAGGGCGGGTGGCGGGGTCCTGAGCCGAGGATGAACGGACGGTGAACGAGAGGCGAACAGTGAACGAGGGCACCGGCCCGAGGCAACACCCGCCCCCGACGCCTCGGGGCTCAACGAGGGGCGACCACGCGCAGCGCGGCGCGCACCAGCGCGCCGTCGTGGGCATAGTGCACCATCTCGACGGCTCGCGAGGCGCCCACCCACCGCAGTTCGTCCACCTCGGCGTCGGGCGGGCGGGGGCGCTGGTTCTGGGCCTGGAGGAGCCAGTAGGCGACCAACTTCGCCCGTCCTCGTTGGTCGATGTAGCGCGCCGCCGGCATGGCCGGGCCCAGCGCGCCAGTCACGCCCGTCTCCTCCCAGACCTCCCTCACGGCGCACTGCTCCGCGGTCTCGCCCGCCTCCTGCTTTCCCTTCGGCAGCGACCAGTCGTCGTAGCGCGGGCGGTGCACCAACAGGAACTCCGGCTCACCGTCCGCACCCCAGCGCCAGACGACGGCGCCGCTGGCCCGCACCGTGCGGGCGCGACTCACGAACCCCGCTGCAGCGCGAGTTGCTGGAGACGCAGGTGGGTGTTGCACTCCCCCGGCCCGTTGACGGGCCGCCAGTTGGCGTCGGCCCCCAATTCCCAGGCCAGGGAGTCATCGGCGAGGTTCACATCCAGGATGTCGCACAGGCGGGACACCAATTCGGGGTCGGTGACGGGGGTGAGCGCCTCGATGCGTTTGTCGAGGTTGCGGGGCATCCAGTCGGCAGAGCCGAAGTACACCGCGAGCTGGGCCTCACCGTTGCCGTTGGCGAACTCGAAGATGCGGGAGTGCTCCAGGTAGCGACCGATGATCGAGCGGATGCGGATGTTCTCCGACAGGCCCTTGACCCCGGGACGCAGGCAGCAGATGCCCCGCACCACCAGGTCGATCGAGACCCCGGCGCGGGAGGCGGCGTAGAGGGCGTCGATCATGTCGGGGTCGACGAGGTTGTTCATCTTGGCCCGGATGCGCCCCGACCCCGGCGTGACCTCATTGGCGCGGGCCTCGGCGAGGATGAACTCCTTCACCCGGGCCCGCAGCGCGTGGGGGGCCACCAGCAGTCGCCGGTACTTCAGGTTGCGGCCGTACCCGGTCAGGTAATTGAAGAGGTCGGTGAGATCGGCACCGATCTCGGGGTCGGCCGTGAGCAGGCCGAGGTCCTCGTAGTACCGGGCGGTGCGGCCGTTGTAGTTGCCGGTGCCGATGTGGCAGTACCGACGGATGCCTTCGGGCTCGTCGCGCACGACGAGGCAGATCTTGGTGTGGGTCTTCAGCCCGACCAGCCCGTAGACCACGTGCACGCCGGCTTCTTCCAGCGCCCGGGCCCACTCGATGTTGGCCTGTTCGTCGCCTCTGGCCTTCAGCTCCACCAACGCCGCCACCTGCTTGCCGCGCTCCGCGGCCCGGATGAGCGAACGCACGATGGGGCTGTCACCGGAGGTCCGGTAGAGCGCCAACTTGATGGCCAGCACCTTCGGGTCGCGCGATGCGGCGGCCACGAAGTCCTCCACCGTGGCCGCAAAGCTGTCGTAGGGGTGGTGCAGCAGCACGTCCTGGCGGCGGATCGTCTTGAAGAACTGCAGCTTGTCGCGATCGTCGCGTGTGAGCACGGCGGGGGTGACCGGCGTGTAGGCCGGGTACTTGAGATCGGGGCGATCGAGGTTGGCGACGCCGTGGAGTCCACCGAGGTCGAGCGGGCCGGCGCGCACCTCCACGTCGCCCTCGTTGAGATCGAGCTCACGCACCAACAGGTCACGGACCTCGCTGGTGATGTTGGCGTCGAGCTCGAGGCGCACCGCACGGCGGAACCGGCGCCGGCGCAGCTCCATCTCGACCATCGCCAGGAGATCCTCGGCCTCGTCCTCTTCCAGGGTGAGGTCGGCGTTGCGGGTGACACGGAAGGCGTGCTGCGCCTCGATGTTCATGCCCGGGAAGAGTTCCTCGAGATGCGCGGCGATGACCTGTTCGAGCGGTACGAACCGTTCGCCGTCGGGCAGCACCAAGAACCGGGGCAATGACGGTGGCACCTTCACCCGGGCGAAACGGCGAAGGGCCGTGACCGGGTCACGCACGATGACCGCCAGGTTCAGCGACAGGTGCGAGATGTAAGGGAAGGGGTGGCCCGGATCGATGGCGAGCGGGGTGAGCACCGGGAAGATCCGGTCGTGGAAGATCTTGTCGAGCTCCTTGCGGTCCTCGTCGCCGAGGTCGTCGTAGCTCGAGAAGATGATGCCCACCGAGGCCAGGGCCGGGCAGATCCGATCGAGGAAGAGGTGCTCGGCCCGGCTCACCTGCTCCTCGATCGCGTCCTGCACGGCGTGGAGCTGTTGCGCAGCGGTGAGCCCGTCGGGCGAGCGGGCACCGATGCCCGCGGCAACCTGGTCCTTCAGACCGGCGACTCGCACCTGCACGAACTCGTCGAGGTTCTGGCCGAAGATGGCCACGAACTTGACCTGTTCCAGCACCGGGACGTCGGGCCGCTCGGCCTGGGCCAGGACCCGCCGGTTGAATTCCAGCCACGACAGCTCACGATTGAGGAATCGGTCCGCAGGGGGGACATCAGCGCCGGCCACAGCCGCCCACGTTACCGGAGGGCAATTTCACCGACGCTCGACGGTCGGGGACGTGCGGGGACTACAGGTCTAGGACTGCTCGTCGTCTTCGTTGCCCAGGTACCAGTCGAGCAGGAGATTCTCCCGCTCGGCATCGCGCACCACGCGCTCGCGGTTGCGCCGGAACTGGGGATCGTGCGGCGGCAGCAGTTCGAGCCGGGCCTGCACGCGAGCCCTGAACTCATCGATGACACCGCGGTCGCCGAAGTCGGACTGGACCTGCCAGTGCGGCGCCACGGGACCCTGGTACACGATCCGCACATGGCCTCGCGGCGGTTCTTGGGGGGTTTGTTCTTCCGCGGCCATCGACATTGTTGCGACACTGTAGCGGTTCTTTTCCCCAGCCTTAACCTCGACCCGTTGGAATCGGAAGGCCACACGGCCCATCCTGCGGGCTCAGTGGCGCCGTAGACATGATGGCGACAGATCGGGAACCAACTCGGCGTCGCCGGCGTCGAAGCGGCAGTGGAGGTTTTGATGGAAGCGAAGTGGATGCAGCGAGGACTCTGCCGAGACATCCCGCCGGCGACGTTCTTCCCCAGCGATGGGGTCGGCGTGGAAATTGCGCGCAGGATCTGTGCGGAGTGCCCGGTGAAGGCGCCGTGCCTGGAATACGCCCTGCGCAACCACATCGACCACGGGGTCTGGGGCGGCGCCTCTGAGCGCGAGCGGCGAAGGATCCTGAAGCGGCGCCGCGGTGGAGTAATCGCGCAGGTAGGGGAGGCCTGAGGGCCGACCCGCGAAGGCGGAAGATGGTTCAGGTCGTCGGCGTGGTGGGATCATCTTCGGGCTTCGCGCCCTCGCCGATCCCCTTTTCGAATTCGTTCTTGGCCTGACCCAGCGACCGGGCGAGCTTGGGCAGCTTGGCACCACCGAAGAGCACGAGCACCACGACCAGGACGATGAGCAGCTCAGGCACGCCTAGGTTCACGCGCTGCAGCGTAACGGAGCGGCACCCGGTTGCGGGCGTCGCCCTCCGAGGTGTCGCGCGAAGGTCTGCAGCGTGCTCGAGTGCGTGATCAATATCAGCTGGGGACGTCCGGGGGCGGAACTGGACGCAATCTCTGACGCGGCAGGCTCGGCGCTGGTGGACCTTCACCTCGATCCGCACCACCACCGCAGTGTGTTCACGCTGGCCGGTGCGGGCACCGAGGACGCCGCCCGGGCGGTGGCCAGCGCCGCGGTCGATCGGCTCGACCTACGAACCCACGTGGGGGTGCACCCCCGTATCGGGGTCGTCGATGTGGTCCCCTTCGTGGACCTCGACGGCGGCGACGACGCCCTCCGGGCCCGCACTGCCTTCGCCCGATGGGCGAGTCGCACGCTGGCACTGCCGTGCTTCCTCTACGGCCCGGAACGCTCATTGCCCGACATCCGCCGCCATGCCTTCACCTGGCTGCTACCGGACGAGGGACCGAGAGAACCGCACCGAACCGCGGGAGCCTGCGCAGTGGGGGCCCGGGGGGTGCTCGTGGCCTACAACGTCTGGCTCGCCGAATCAGACCTGGCGCTGGCCCGTCGCATCGCGGCGAGCGTGCGAAGCCCAGCGATACGGGCCCTCGGGTTCGCGGTGGGCGACCGCGTGCAGGTGTCGATGAACCTCATCGATCCGGCGACCACGGGCCCCGCAGAGGCGTACGACGCCGTGAATGCATTGGCGCCGGTGCAGGGCGCCGAGTTGGTGGGGCTGCTCCCGCGGTGGGTGCTCGACCGCGTCGATCGTCGTCGGTGGGCCGAACTCGACCTGGACGACTCGAAGACCATCGAGGCCAGAGTGGCCCCGCTCGATTCCTGAGGGCCCTCAGGCCCCGGCGACGCGGCGGGCAAGTGCCCGCTGACGGCGCACCCGCCGGCGCTCGCGCTCGCTCATGCCACCCCAGATGCCGAACTTCTCGCCGTTTTCCAACGCGTACTCGAGGCATTCCTCACGCACGACACAACCTCGACACACTTCCTTCGCCTCACGGGTCGACGCGCCCCGCTCTGGAAAGAACAGATCCGGATCGACGCCGAGACAGTTGGCGTAGTCCTGCCAGCCGGCTTCGGGTGTCTCGGTGGCTTCGTTGACGTTGAAGACGTGCATGTGGCCCTCCTTGGTTGGACGTGGCCGTGCTCCGCCCCTGGTCCTGCTCCCCCCGTGTGGCCGGGGCTCTATACCACACGTGTAATTACAACAGTGTGATCTTGCCCTGTCGTGCACGATCGCGCAAGGGGGAGATCTTCGGACCGCGAGGAGTAGTGGTAGTTCGCGGTGATTCATCGCATTTTCCTTACGAAGCGTGCGAGGCCGCGCGGAATACCGCGTCATCTCCTTCGCTCCGCTTGCACCCTGCGTGTTGGTGCGGTACCGCTTGTGTGCAATGCGCTTCCCGCTGGTGGTCCCCACTCTGCTCTTGGCCGCCGTCCTCGCCGGCGCCGGCTGCGCTCCCGGGCCCTCGCAGGTCGCCGCGGTTACTCCCGCCGGCGAAGGCGCCACCGTCTCGTCCCGAGGCCCAACCGGCACCACTGTCCCCTCGACCGCAGCGCGCGCCACCGTCAGCACCGCGATCCCTGCCCGCACCACGGTCCCCGCCACCACCGTGACGGCCACCGTGACGGTGCAGTACCAGCCGCCCGAGGGCTGGACGGCGGAAGCGAACCTCAACGGCATCATCACACCGATCGTGCGCGGTGTGGCGGTGTTTCACGGCCTGCGTGGTGGCGCCTACCGCCTTGGCATTGCCGCGTCCGACACCGCGGCGGGGACCTCCAGCGACGTCGGCCTGGGGCCCAGCACCTTGGCCATCAACGGGGGCACCATCCATGTGGAACCGGGCGCCGCCGTGCGGGTCATCTGCACCGATCGCTGCTGGATCGCCTGAAGCCTCCCCAGCCGTGTCAGGCCCGGTTGGGCACCACCGATGCTCAGCGCCTGCCTCCGGCGCGGCGCTGGGTGCGGTGTTCCACGAAGTCGACCAAGACGTAGTCGCCCAACGTCTCGGGGGTGGTGAAGAAGGCGCGCCCACCGTTCATCTCCGAGAGCTTCTCCACGAAGCTCTTGAGGTAGCCGGTGGCGTCCAGCATGAACGTGTTGATCCGGATGCCCTCCCGAGTGCAGCGCTGCACTTCGCGCAGGGTGGCGTCGATGGTCTCCCGCACCGGTGGATACGAGAAGAACGGCTCGGCCATGCCCGGCTCGAGGTGGGCGGTGGGCTCGCCGTCGGTGATCATGATGATCTGCTTCGTGCCGCCTTGGCGGGCGAGCATGCGGCGGCTGAGCATGAAGCCGTGCTGCATGTTGGTGCCGTACACGTAGTCCCAGGAGACCTCGGGTAGCTGTTCGGGCTTGAGCTCGCGGGCGATGGAGGAGAAGCCCACGATCCCCATGTAGTCGCGTGGGAACTGGCTGGTGATGAGCGAATGCAACGCCATCGCCACCTTCTTGGCCGACAGGAAGTTGTCGCGCATGGGCATCGACAAGGACAGATCGAGCATCAGCACGGTGGAGGTGCGGGTGAGGGTCTCGGTGCGCTCGATCTCGAAGTCGTCGGGGCTGAGCCGCACCGGTGTGCCGGTGCCCTGGCGGGTCACCGCGTTGCGCACCGTCCGTTCGATCGACAGGTTGAAGGGGTCCCCGAACTCGTAGGGCTTGGTCTCATAGGCCCGTTCGTGGCCCACCCCGACCCGCTCGATCACGTGCGTGCCCATCCGGTCCTTGGCCAGCTTCCGGAAGAGCTCAGAGAGCGCGTTGGCCCCGATCTTGCGGATGCCCCGCGGCGTGAGCTCGTAACGCCCCTCGCGGTTCTCGATCAGCCCC
>JANMIX010000124.1:0-1652 GCA_031376015.1 Acidimicrobiia bacterium
CAGCGCCGAGTCGTTCGGAAAGGTCGGGGGCCGCGGGCACTCGGTAGGGCACCTTCGCCGCCGAGATCTTCTTCTTGGCCCGGGTGATCCTTTGCGCCATCGTGGCCTCGGGCACGAGAAAGGCCTGCGCGACCTCGGCCACGGTCAGCCCACCCAGGAGGCGGAGCGTCAGCGCGATCCGCGCCTCCGCGGCGAGCGCCGGGTGGCAGCAGGTGAAGAGCAGCCGCAAGCGGTCGTCCTCGACGGGTCCGGTCGGCTCGTGGGGCGTGTCGTCGTACTGCATGAGAGCCGCCTGGTGCTTGGCGTCGCGCTGCTTCTCGCGGCGGATCCGGTCGATCGCGCGGTTGCCCGCGGTGGTGGTGAGCCAGCCGCCGGGGTTGGGAGGTACGCCGGACTCCGGCCACTTCTCCAGCGCCGCCATTAGCGACTCGCCCGCCGCCTCCTCGGCGAGGTCGATGTCACCGAAGCGGCGCACGAGCGAGGCGATCAGGCGGCCGTACTCCTCGCGGAAGACCCGCTCGACGGCCGCCGTTCCGTCCTGCATCGCTCGTTCGGGCCGGCTCAGACGACACCCTCGAACGGACGGACCTCGACCTAGCCCCGGCACGCCTTGGAACCCTCGGCGGCGAGCTTGAGCGCCACGTCGAGGTCGGGCGCCTCGATGACCCAGAAACCCCCGATGATCTCCTTGGTCTCGAGATACGGGCCATCGGTCATCACTGGCGTCTCACCCTGGCCGTCGACCACGGTCGCCGTCGACCCCGGCTGCAGCCCACCGGCGAAGACCCAGTAGCCATCGGCGTGAAGCTGGTCGTTGAACGCGCCGGTCGCCGCGAACGCCGCCTCCATCTCCTCCTTGGATCCGTAGCTGCCGAACTCGTTCCGCTCGGCGGGACCGTGGACGGTCAACAGGTAGTGCGTCATGACGTTCTCCTTCGCTCCGGCGGTCCCGATGACCACCTTCTACCCCCACCACGAACGACAGGGCGCCGATACGACAACCCGCCCACGAAAAGCGCGCTGACGGCGCACTCGGCCTGTGGACAAGCCAGGACCCCGACCCGGCCCCCGTTGGTACAACGTCGACCGGACCGAAGGCGGGGGGGCGACGTGGAGCTCAGCCTCGGCGTCCTCGCCGCGGGCAGCGGGGCCCGGGGCGACGTCCTCGTGCACGCCGCCCCCGGCACGACGCTCGGCGACATCGCCGGCCTCCTGCGGGCTGCCGTCCTTCCCGAGCCGGCGATCGGCGCCCTCTCGGTCCACGGGATCCCGGTCTCCGAGAGCACGCCGCTCGGCCAGCCGCCGCTCGTCGAGGGCACGCTGCTGGAGGTGGGCGCGGTGCCCCGGCCACCCTCACTGCCAGGGCTGGCCGAGGTCCGCGTGATCGGCGGACCCGACGCCGGGGCGGTGCACCAGCTGGCCCCGGGCGCAGTCGTCATCGGCCGGGCCGGAGCGATCCGCGTCGACGATCCCGGTGCCAGCCGCGAGCACTGCCGGCTGACGCTCACGCACGGCGCAGCCACCGTCGACGACCTCGGCTCGACCAATGGGACCTACGTCGACGACACCCGCATCGACGGCCCCACCGCCCTTCCGTACGGCGGGCTGCTGCGCATCGGGAGCTCCACCGTGCAGCTGGTGCGCGCTGCCGA
>JANMIX010000179.1:0-1951 GCA_031376015.1 Acidimicrobiia bacterium
CTGGTCGGAATCCGTTCCCGCCTCGACGCCATCGCCGACCGGGCCGCCATCGCCGCCGGTTTCGGCGAGGTCATCCAGCCCGCCAAGACGGCGTCGGCCAACCGCAGCCAGAGTGTGCCCCGAGCCGCGGTCTTCGGCCTGCTGCTGGGCGTCCCACTGGCCCTGGCGGCGGCACTGGTGCTCGACGGGTTGAGCAACGACGTCCGCACCCGTCAGGACGCCGAGCGCGCCGCGCGGGCCGATCTGCTCGGCACCGTGCCCCTCGATCCGGCGTGGAACGACCCGGCCACGCCCCGGTTGGTCACCGCCATCGACCCACTGGCATCGCCCGCGCAGGCCTACCGAACACTCGGTTACACGCTGGCGCGTTACGCGCAGATGGCCGGCGCCGAGACGCTCCTCTTCACCAGCCCGGGGGCGGGCGACGGCAAGACCGTCACCGTGGCCAACCTCGCAGTGGCCTTCGCCGACAGCGGACGCCCCGTCCGCGTGATCGACGCCGACCTCCGACATCCCCGCCTGGCGTCCTTCTTCGGCACGGCGGTCAGCGCCGGTGTGGCCGACGTGCTGGCCGGAGAGGTCGAGGTGGACGACGTGCTCGTCGAGTTGGGCTACGGCCTCGAGTTCGTTGGGTCCGGCCGGCAGAGTGAGCGGCCGGACCTGCTCGTGGCGCGCGGCGACTTCGAGCCGTTGTTCCACGGCGGCCGTGCTCCGGCACGAACCCCGGGCCGGCCCATGCGGCCCCGGTCCAACGGGATGAGCGGCCCGGTGGCGTCGCTGGTCCTGCTCGACTCGCCGGGAGTGGTGGATGCCGCCGAGGTCTCGAGCCTGGCCATGAAGGTGGATGCGGTGGTGCTGGTGGCCCGCGCCCGCAGCACCTCAAAGCAGTCCCTGGCGGCGGCCGCCGAACAGGTCCGCCAAGTGGGCGGTGCGGTGTTGGGGGTCGTGCTCATCGGTCTGCGGACCGTGGCCGAGACCGGCCAGGTGGACGAGCCCAACCTGCCCAACTTGGCCCAGGTGCGTCGCCCGGCCCCATCGGTCAACTGAACCGATGGCCACGGTGCTCACGCGCACTGCACCGGGGCCACCCGCGCCCCGCCGGCCGCAAGGCAAATGGCGCGCCGCGGACTGGGGCACGCAGAAGCAACTCACCACCATCGGGGCGCTCGCCATCGTGGTGGGGATCGTGGGCCTGCAAGGCGAGACCGCAGGGCGCGCCCTCATCGGCGTGTTCGGCTTCGCGGTGTTCCTACTGGTGGGCATCCTCGACCGCACCGCCGCCCTTCGGCTCATCTTCATCTTCCTCCCCCTCCTGGGCTTCACCCGCCGGCTGCTGATCCCCTTCGCGGGCTGGGCCGAACAGGATCCGCTGCTGCTGATCAGCCCGGCGGCCGCGGTCACCCTGTGGTTTCTGGGGCGGGGTTCGAGACCCAGGCGCAGCTTCCTCGCCTCCGCAGCCTTGGCGCTGCTGCTGTGGTGCATCGCCGAGGTCTTCAACCCGGTGGAGCCGAACCTGCTCACCTCGGCGCAGAGCCTGCTGTTCTACGCGACGCCGGTCCTGTGGTTCTTCGTCGGCCGCACCCTCACCCAGGACCGCCACGAGTTGGTGTTGCGGATCCTGCTGTGGATGAACGTGCCCGTGGTGCTGCTGGGCCTGGCCCACAGCTTCGGCCGGTTTTTCCCCTTCGAATACACCTGGGTGGGGGTCTCCAAGCAGAACGAGGCCATCTTCCTGCCGGGTTTCCAGATTCGACCCTTCTCGACCCTCACCAGCCCTCAGGAGTACGGCTACTACCTGTCGTTCATGCTGATGATCCTGTGGGCAAAGGTCCTCCGCGGCGAACGCCGGCTGCGGTGGATCTACGGCGCCGCCTTCTTCATCACCATGGTGACCTTGTTCCTCCAGGCGTCCCGATCGATCTTCCTGTTCTTCCTCGTGGCCATGGCCGTG
>JANMIX010000209.1:0-1909 GCA_031376015.1 Acidimicrobiia bacterium
GGTCGCACGATCCTGGTCGCTGGAGGTGCTGGGGCTGTTGGCAATGCCGCGATCCAGCTCGCCCGGTGGTCCGACGCCACGGTCATCACCACGGTAAGCAGCCCGGAGAAGGGGAACTTGGCCGCTCACGCCGGCGCCGACCACGTCGTCGACTACATGCAGCAGGACGTCGCCGCCGAGGTGCGCGCACTGGCACCTGACGGTGTGAACACCATTGTGGAGGTATCCCCAGCGGTGAATGCGTCGCTAGACGCCGAGCTACTCGCCAGGCACGGCTCGGTGGCGGTCTACGCCAACAACGGTGGCAGCGCGATGGAGCTCCCTGTGCGCCCCTCGATGGTGCCGAATGCCCGCTGGCAGTTCGTCCTGGTCTACAACGCCCCCGAGACCTGGCGTGCACGCGCACTGTCGGACGTCGCCGCGGCCGTGTTGGACCAGGCCGTGCGGGTGGGATCGGAGGCAGGGCTCCCGCTCCACCACTACACCCTCGAGCAGGCTGCCCTGGCCCACGCGGCCGTCGAGAACGGAGCGGTGGGCAAGGTACTCATCGACGTCCGTCCAACGTAGAAGATTCGGAACAAGGTGGCGCGGGTGCGGCGGCCCGGTGCTCGCGCGAGCCCACGTCCGGACATCGATGCCGCGCTCCGCGCGCACATAGCCGACGAGCCGAAGGCGCCGGTTCAGCAGTCAAGCTCTCATTCATGGGAGTGGAGCGACCCCCTGGTGTGGTCCAGCTGATGTGAGAGTTCGCCAGCCCATGAGGGCCGGCAAGAAAGATGATCCCGAGGAAGCGTCGGCCAGCCGTTGGGCGGCGGCCTTGAGCAGAACCGGACGCTCGATGACCTCGTCGCCCATGCGGATGATCGGGCCTGAGACCGACACCACCAGCCAAGACGTGGTTCCGGCTGGGACGGGCACGACGACGCAGCGCGCCCCCTCTCCTGCTCATGCTCTTCCAGCGCGTAGCCGAGGTCGCGGACCGGTCTCGAGCGACACGCGCAGCGCCGGCTCGGTCGGCACCGCATTCGACGAGCTCACACCCGTCATCTCGACTCGACCCGGCTAACAGATCTGGCGGAGCCGGTGTTCTCTCCGTCTGAGGTCTCGGTCACCGAGTTCAGGCGATCCGGCGCACCCGGTTGACGGCGAGGCCACTCTCGTCGAGGAGGCCGCCCATCCGGTTCGCAAAGTCGACCAGGTGCGGCGAGGCAAGGTGGGCGTCCAGGTGCTCGCCGGAGAGCCAGTTCTCGTAGAAGGTGAAGAAGCGGGGGTCCTCGACGCCCTGGTGGGCTCTGTTGCGTTGTTCGATCGCAGGCCATGCTGAGGCGGGACCTGGGCCGGGGCCTGGGCCTGGGCCCCTGTGCTGATCAGATGGCTGGTCTGAGTTCTTCGAATGCGGTGGCCAACCGGAACACCCGCGTGGTGTCGACTGCGAGCTCTTAATGGCCGCGGCGTAGGTTCTGAATGAAGGCGTGCCCTCGGATCACCACGCTCGCCGTGCGATTCGTCTTCACCCCGCCCATGGGCCGGAGTCGGGCCTTGAGTCGGCCGTGGTCGCATTCGACGCGGTTGTTCTGGTACTGGCCGGTGTTGTGTAACGCGGCGGGAAGCAGCTCTTCGATCGCGTTGGCCAACGTCGGCGCCCGGTCGGTGATGACCTCGCCCGGGTCGCCGTGAACAGTCAGGGCAGCGGTGAAGAACGTCCGCGCAGACCCGATGTCCCGACGCCGTGACACGTACACGTCGATCACCTGGCCATGCTGGTCGACCGCCCGGTAGACGTAGGACCAGACCCCCGCGACCTTGAGTAGGTCTCGTCGACGAACCAGCGATCCCCGGCCAGGTGACGGACCGGCCGGGCGGCGTCGATCAACAAGGGAGTGAACCGCTGCACCCACCGATAGAGGGT
>JANMIX010000255.1:0-2193 GCA_031376015.1 Acidimicrobiia bacterium
GTCACGCCTATGGCAAGGCCGTCCGCACCGTGAAGTCCTGTGTGGGCTCGATGTGGTGCCGCTACGGGGTGCAGGACTCCGTGCAGCTCGCCATCGATCTCGAGTTGCGGTACCGGGGATTCCGGGCACCACACAAGATCAAGCTGGCGGTGTCGGGCTGCGCTCGCGAATGCGCCGAGGCCCAGGGCAAGGATGTCGGCGTCATCGCCACCGAGAAGGGCTGGAACCTCTACGTGGGCGGCAACGGCGGGATGCGCCCCCGCCACGCACAACTCTTCGCCGAGGATCTCGATACCGACACCCTGGTGCGGCTGATCGACCGGTTCCTCATGTACTACGCCCGCACCGCGGACCGGTTGGAACGCACCGCCACCTGGCTCGACAAGTTCGAAGGCGGCCTCGAGCGCCTGCGCGAGATCGTCATCGACGATGCCCTCGGCATCGCCGCCGACCTGGAGGCCGACATGGCCCGCCATGTGGACACCTACGAGTGCGAGTGGCGGGCAACCCTGGCCGATCCGGAACGGCTGGCTCGATTCAGTGCCTTCGCCAACACCGACGAACCCGACACCGATCCGCCCCGGCTGCGGATCCGAGGACAGAGGCAACCCGCATGACCCTGCTCGACACCGCGGCCGACACCGACACCGCGGACTGGATCGTCACCTGCAGCGAGGGTCGCCTCCTGTGCGAGCGAGGCGTGGCCGTGCTCGTCGAGGGCCGGCAGGTGGCGCTGTTCCTGCTGCGCGACGGCAGCGTGCACGCCATCGACAACCACGACCCGTGCACCGGTGTGGCGGTGCTGTCGCGGGGATTGGTCGGCGACCACGGGGGTCGTCGCACCGTGGCCTCGCCGCTGTACAAGCAACGATTCGACCTGCGCACGGGCGAGTGCCTCGACGATGCCGGCGTGCGGGTTGCGGTGCACGAGGTGCGCATCCGCGACGGCGCAGTCGAGGTCCGGGTGCGCCCGTGACCTTCGTCGAGGTTGCCCCTCCGCGGCGCAAGCCTGTCGTGGCTGCGCCGCACGGTCCCGAACTGCTGCCGCTCGATGCCGGCGAGCAGTACCGGTTCGCGTTCGCCATGGACGCTTGCGTCGGCTGCCACTCCTGTGAGGCGGCCTGTGCCGAGCAGAACGGACTACCCGTGGGCACCGCATGGCGTCGGGTGGGCGAGATCGAGGGCGGCTCGTTTCCCGCCACCAAGCGTTTCCACCTGTCCATGTCGTGCAACCACTGCCTGGAGCCGGCCTGCCTCGAGGGCTGCCCCACCGAGGCCTACATCAAGCTCGACAACGGTGTGGTGCAGCACAAGGCCGACGAGTGCATCGGTTGTCAGTACTGCACCTGGAACTGCCCCTACTCGGTGCCGGCGTTCCAGCCGGATCGGCGCATCGTCACCAAGTGCGACATGTGCCTCCCGCGCCTCGGCGAGGGCCTGGCGC
Organism: Acidimicrobiia bacterium; assembly: GCA_031376015.1. Taxonomy (GTDB): domain Bacteria; phylum Actinomycetota; class Acidimicrobiia; order Acidimicrobiales; family JACDCH01; genus JANMIX01. The sequence goes on from JANMIX010000255.1 coordinate 1,445, forward strand.
CCGCCTGCGTGGGGGCATGTCCGACGCACGCCATCACGGTGGAGAAGGTGAACATCGCCGAGTGGCGGGCCGATCACCGCACCGGCGATGCCCCCAACCTGCCCTCTGCTGACCTGACCTTGTCGACCACCCGCATCGAGTTGCCCGCCGACATCCCCATCGACACCTACACCGGCAGCGACTGGGCGGTACGGCCCGAGCACCCGCACTGGCCCCTGGTGTGGCTGACGCTGCTGACCCAGGCCGCGGTAGGCGCCAGCCTCACCGCGTCGGGGTTCGCGGCCCGCGGGGTGGCAGCCGGGCTCGCCTCCATGGCGTTGCTGGCTTCGATGCTGCACCTGGGACGGCCGGCGCATGCATGGAAGGCGTTGCGGAACCTGCGCCGGTCCTGGTTGTCGCGCGAGGTCGCCCTGTTCGGGGCCTACGGAGGCCTCGCGGCGATTGCCGCCGTCCTGCCAATCCTCACCCCGGTCGCTGCTGCGGTCGGCCTGGCCGGGGTGTATGCCAGCGGCCGGCTCTATGTCGTTCCCGGTCGTCCGGCGTGGTACTCACCCTTGACCATCGCCCGCTTCTACGCCACCGCGCTCGCCATCGGTCCGCTGTGCACCGGTCACCCGAAGCTGGCCGCGGCCGGCGCATTTCTCTCCGTGGGCTTGCAGGTGGCCAACCTCGTGCGCCTCTCCGGAAGCGATCGCCTCGAGCGGCGCGGCAGCATGCGCCTCACCCTCGACTGGTTCCGCAACCTGTTC
>JANMIX010000270.1:0-1654 GCA_031376015.1 Acidimicrobiia bacterium
TTCGATCTGCACGCGGCCCATCCCGGCCGCTTCCCGTGCCGCCGCAAACAGCCGCAGAATCGGCATCGGGCCTAACGGACCTCCGCCCAGCCGTTCTTTATGACGACCGAGCCGGCGGAGGTGGCCTCGAAGGCGTAGGCCTGCGCGCCATCGGTGGTGCGCCCGGCGTCGAAGAGCGAAACCTCGATGTCGCTACCGGGGAAGACGTTGGCGGCGAAGCGCACTGCCAGCCGGCGCAGGCGGCCAGCGTCGCCACCGGCCACAGTGGCGATGACCGCCTGGGAGCACATGGCCATGGTGCAGAGCCCGTGGGCGATGATGCCGGGCAGCCCCACCGACTTGGCGAAGTCCTCATCGAGGTGGATGGGCATCTCATCACCCGACGCCTCGCGGTAGCGGAACGTCTGGTCGTCGTCGACATGGATCACGAACGTGCCGGCGGGGTGTGCTCGGGCTGCCTCGGGGAAGTCGTGACCTGGCGTGTCGGTGCCGCCCGACTCACCGTCGCTCATCCCCCGGACGAAGATCGTCACGTACTGGGTGAGAACCAGCGCCCCGTCGTTGCCCGTGGACTCAAGCCGCACGATCAGGCGCGTGCCGGACCCGCCCACCGAGATCCGCTGCGGGGTGGCCGTGGTGCGCAGCTCCATGCCCGGCACCAGCGGCTGGTGGAAGTACATGTCCTGCTCGCCGTGCACGATGAACATGAGCGCGTCGGCCGGGATCAGATCGGCGGCGGCGGCCAGCAGGCTCTGCCACACCGGCACCACTCCGAACACCGGAGGGGCATGGGTACCTGCCTGGTAGGCCGGGTTGGGGTCGTTGGTGGCGGCTGCGTACCGGAGGGCCTGCGCCGGGTCGATGGTGCTGATGACGGCTTCGTACGTCGTACCCAACTTGTCGGTGCGCAGCGCCATGTTCGCGACCGTAGCGGCGCCAGATACGGTCTCGTAAATGGCGACTCGGGTGCTGCTGGTGCGACACGGTGAGTCGGAGTGGAATGCCTCGGGACGATGGCAGGGTCAAGCCGATCCGGCCCTCACCGACCGGGGACGGGATCAGGCCGCCACGGCTGCCCGAGCTCTCGGCGCCCTCGACGCCATCTGGTCGTCCGACCTGGAACGGGCTCTGGTCACGGCCACGATCATCTCCACCGAACTCGGGATCGGCCCGGTGATCGTGGACCCCGACCTGCGCGAACGCGACGCCGGCGAATGGTCGGGACGCACCCGGGCAGAGATCGAAGCGCAATGGCCCGGATGGCTCGCCCCCTCGGATGACCGCCACGGGACCTTCGGTCGCACGATCGACCCGGCCCTGCGACCCCCGGGTTGGGAGCCGGACGAGTCAGTGCTGGCGCGGGCCCTCGCGGCGCTGGCGCACATCCATGACGAGGTCGGCGACGGCGAGGTGCTGGCGGTGACCCATGGCGGGCTCATCTACGTCCTCGAGCATCATCTCGACGGTCATGTGACCCGGCTCTCCAACGGTGCTGGTCGGTGGGTGTCGGTGGAAGGTGCGCGGGTCACTCTCGGCGAACGTGTACTCCTGGTGGACGAGACCCAGCGAACCGAGCACCGGCAGCTGTGAGCGTTCCCGTGGCGCGCCGGGCGCACGTCGGGCCTACCTCTCGGGGCGGCCCGCGATGAGCCCC
>JANMIX010000319.1:0-3023 GCA_031376015.1 Acidimicrobiia bacterium
GCCGCGCCGGGCACCAAGACCTATGGCATCCCGTCGGTGAAGGTGGCCTATCACGGCACCGCCAAGGTGATGGGCACGGTTCCGCCCACCGTGTTCCTGCCCCGCCCCCGGGTCGAATCGGCCCTCGTGCGCATCGTGCGCCACCCGCACGGCCCCGCCACCGACGCCGACCCCGACCAGTTGTTCGCCCTCGTCAGGGCCGGTTTCGGCCAGCGTCGCAAGATGCTGCGGCGCAGCCTCGCCGGTCTGGTCGACGCCGCCGCCTTCGAGCGGGCCGGTCTGCGAGCCGACGCCCGTGCCGAGGAGTTGTCGGTGCAGGACTGGGGCCGGTTGGCCGCGGCGGTGGCGGGCGCAGCACGATCGGGGTCGTGAACCCACCCCTGGCCGGTCTCCGGGTCGTCGACGCCTCCACCGTGGTGGCCGGGCCCGGCTGCGCGCGCTACCTCGCCGATTTCGGTGCCGAGGTCATCAAGGTGGAACGTCCCGACGGCGACGGCACCCGCCGCATGGGCTACCGGCATCCCGACGGTGACGCCCTCTTCTTCAAGCTGCTCAACCGAGGCAAGCGGTTCCTGGCGCTCGACCTGAAGGATCCCCACGACCTGGACGTGATGCGGCGGCTGTGCGCGTCGGCCGACGTGCTGGTGGAGAACCTGCGCCCCGGCGGCCTCGAACGCCTCGGCCTGGGCCCCGACGCGCTGCTGGCCGAGAACCCTCGCCTCGTGATCGTGCGCATCACCGGGTTCGGCCAGGACGGGCCCTACGCCGGGCGCGCCGGGTTCGCCACCCTCGCCGAGGCGCTCTCGGGGTTCGCGGCCCTCAACGGGGAGCCCGACGGTGCGCCACTGCTGCCACCGATCGCCCTCACCGACGAGGTCGCCGCCCTGGCGGCCGCCTTCGCCACCATGGTCGCCCTGCGCAGCGGGGTGGGGCAGGTCGTGGATGTGAACCTTCTCGAGTCCCTGTTCGGCATCATGGGCCCCCTCCCGTCCGCCTTCCATCTGCTGGGCGAACAGCAACCCCGGTTGGGTTCGGGCATCCCCTACTCGGTGCCCAGAGGCACCTACCGGACCAGCGACGGACAGCGGGTGGCGGTGTCGACCTCGGCCGAATCGGTGGCGGCGCGGGTCATGGCTCTCATCGGCGCCGGCGACGATCCTCGCCTGGCGACCTTCGAGGGACGGGTGGCGCACCGCGACGAGGTCGACCAACGCATGCAGGCCTGGATCGGTGCCCGCACCCAGACCGAGGTGCTGGCCGCCTTCGAGGAAGCCGACGCGGCGGTGGCGCCGGTGCTCGACATGGCGGGGATCGCACAGGATCCCCATCACCGGGCCCGGGGCACGGTGGTCGAGGTCGACGGCGTGCCCATGCAGGGCCTCATCGCCCGGCTGTCGGCAACCCCGGGGCGCGTCGGCCGTCCGGCCGGGCGCATCGACGCCGACGGCGCCGCCATCCGTGCCGAACTCGAGCGCGACCACATCGACGGAGGCGCGCCGTGAGCGGTGGGACGGTGGAGGTGCCGGCGCCGGCCAAGTTGACCATCTCGCTGCGGGTGACGGGCGTACGCCCCGACGGCTATCACCTGCTCGACGCCGAAATGGTGACCCTCGACCTCGGCGACACCCTCACCATCACCGAGGGGCCGGTGAGCGAGGTCCACCTGGCCGGGGCGGTTGCCGGCCTGGATGCGGGCACGGGGGAGGACAACCTCGTGCTGCGTGCCCTGCGAGCGGTCGGGCGGACGGCGACGGTGCACCTCCACAAACGGATCCCTGCCGGTGCCGGTCTCGGTGGGGGATCGGCCGACGCCGCGGCGGTGTTGCGGTGGGCCGGCGTGACCGCCGACGCCGCCGGCTGCGCGCTGGCCGTGTCGCTGGGCGCCGATGTGCCGTTCTGCCTGCACGGGGGACGGGCCCGGGTCGGTGGCATCGGCGAGGAGTTGCAGCCGCTGGGTTACCAGGCACGGGCCTTCACCTTGCTCACCCCGCCGTTCGGATGCGCCACGCCGGCCGTGTACCGGGCCTGGGATGCCCTCGGGGGCCCCCGCAGCGAGGGCCCCAACGACCTCGAGGCTGCCGCGCTCGCCGTGGAGCCCCGGCTGGCCGTGTGGCGGGACCGTCTCGGCGATCGCAGCGGCCAGACGCCGGTCCTCGCCGGCAGCGGGTCGACCTGGTTCGTCGAGGGCGAATACGAAGGCGAGTGCGAGGGCCAGGTCCTGCGGATCGTCCACACGGTGTCCTGAGTCGCCGCTCCGTCACCTGGGAACGCACGTGCGACCGCCGGCACCCCCAACGGGGTGGCATCGGGGCCCCTTACGCGCCGACGCAGCCCGGCCGCGCCGTGGGGCGGGCTCAGGCTGCGGTGGCCGAACGAGGTCTGTTACTTACCGGCGCGACGTTGCCAGCGGGTGCGCTTCAGCATCTTCTTGTGCTTCTTCTTGCGCATCCGCTTGCGGCGCTTCTTGATCAGCGAGCCCATGAGGGCGCCGAACCTACCGATCCGCGGCCGGTGCTGTCGAACCGGCCGCAGCCACGAAGTCGTGGACACGCTCCTCGAGCACACCGAGCGAGGCCGCCCAGAATTGCTCGTCGCGCACGTCCACCTCGAAGCGGGCGGCCAGACCGGCGGCGTCGCCCATGCCGGTGTTGGCCAGCAGGTCGTCGTAGCCGCGCCGGAACCGCTCCGGGTCGGTCTGGTACTGCGCGTAGAGGCCGATCCCGAACAGGAGCCCGAACGTGTAGGGCCAGTTGTAGAAGGCCGACGAGTAGTAGTGCGGCTTCACCGCCCACATCCACGGGTGACGCGTGCCCGGGTCGATCCCCTCGCCGTAGGTGGCGGCCTGCGCGTCGGTCATCAACGCGCAGAACTCCTCGACCGAGAGGGTTCGCTCGGCCCGCCGCTCGAACACGGCGGATTCGAACAGGAAGCGCGAGTGGATGTCGACCACCACCTGGGTGGCGTTGGCCAGATCCGCGTCGAGGAGGGCCAGGCGCCGGTCGGCGTCGGTCGTGCCGGCCAGC
>JANMIX010000202.1:0-4734 GCA_031376015.1 Acidimicrobiia bacterium
CTCGACGCGCTCGAACGAATGAGCCTGGCGTGCATGGACGCGCTCGAACAGGGCATCGTCGTCATTGATCTCGCCGGCCGGGTGCTCCTGCTGAATCGACGGGGTCGCGAGATCCTGGGGGTTGATGCCGAAGACGTCCACACCTTCGCCCTCGAGGGAATGTGCCATGAGGACGGCAGCCCGATGGAGCTCGCTCACAGTCCGTTGGCATCGGCGATCGAGACCGGGGTGCCGGTCGAAGGAGCCGTGCACGGCTGGCGACGCCCCGACGGCACCCTGCTGACACTGCGTTCGAGCATCCAGGTCATGTCGTCGGGTGTGGCAAACGGCCGCCATCTGGCGATCGGTTTCAGCGATGTAACCGCCGAGCGAGCGGCCGAACGTCACCGTCGGGTGCTCGAGGCCCGCTACGCAGCTGCCTATCAGAACGCTCCGATGGGGGTGTTGCTGACCCGGGGTTTCCAGGCGGTGGAGGTGAACGACTCGCTGTGCGCCCTGCTCGGACGGTCCCGTGAGGAGATCGTCGGCGTGGAGTTGTCCGAGTTCCTCGAGCCGGACCAGTTGGCCCGTGTCGTCGAGGCTTCGACTTCCGGAGGCGACCGCGCCGAGCCCGTCGAGGTGTTCATCACCCGGCCCGATGGTTCCCGGCGGTGGGTGCTCATCACCATCGGCACCGCGCCCGGACTCGACGACATGGACGCGGTGGTGCACGTGGAGGACGTGACCGACCGGCATCTCGCCGTTTCCCAACTCGAAGAGGCCGAGAGCGAACTGCGCCGATCCTTCGACGACGCGCTGCTGGGGATGGCCTTGATCGGCCTCGACGGGAGCTTCCTCCGTGTCAACCGGGCCTTCTGTGAGCTGCTCGACCGCACCGAGGAAGAGCTGCTCGTGACGCTGCCCACCGAGGCGATCCACCCAGACGATCGCGCTGGATTCCTGGCCCAGTCCCTCCGTCTGTTGGACGAAGCACGCAACGGCTTTGTGAGCGACTGCCGGTTCTTGCGGCCCGACGGCTCAGCGGTGTGGGGTCGGGTGTCCACCGCGGCGATCCGGCGAGCCGACGGAGAACTCCGCCACTTCATCTGCCAGCTTCAGGACGTGACCATCGAGCGCGACGCGGATGCTGCCGTGCGAGCCAGCCAGGCGCGCTTCGCCGCTCTCATCGAGCGCGGTTCCGACATCGTGTGTCTGTTCAACGATGCAGGAGTCCTGACCTACGGCAGTCCGGAGGCGCACCGGCTCATCGGCACCGCCCCCGGTGCGCGCTACGCGCCCAACATCGCGGATCTGATCATCGAGGAGGACCAGGCGCTCGCCGCCGGCGCCTTCACTGACCTGCTGGCAACGCCCGGGACGACGGTCGCCCTCGAGCTGCGCATTCGCCGGCTGGATGGGCAGATCCGTCACCTCGATGTGCAGGCCGCCAACATGCTGCATGACTCGGCCGTGCAATCCCTGGTGGCCAACGTGCGCGACATCACCGAACGAGTGGAAGCGCAGGCTCGGACCACCTGGCAGGCCTTCCATGATCCACTCACCGGCCTCCCCAACCGTGCCCTGTTACTCGACCGTCTGGGCAACACCCTGGCCCGGGCCAGCCGTCGAGATGACCACACGGCCCTGTTCTTCTTGGATCTCGACCGCTTCAAGCTGGTCAACGACACGATGGGTCACGTCGCCGGTGACCAACTGCTGGTCGAGCTCGGCGTCCGCCTCACCGCCACCGCCCGCGAGGGCGACACAGTGGCTCGGTTGGGCGGCGATGAGTTCGTGGTGTTGGCCGAGGGCCTGAGCGAGGAGAGCGAGGCGCTCTCCCTGGCCGAACGGTTGCGGGCCGAGCTGTCCAAGCCGGTGCTGCTGCCCGACGGACCGGTCTCGGTCTCCGCCTCCATCGGTATCGCCTTCGACCACGATCACCGACCCGACACGCTGCTGCGCGACGCCGACACGGCCCTCTACCGGGCCAAGGAACGGGGTCGCGATCGGTGTGAGATCTTCGACGACTCGCTCCGTCTCGAGGCGGTGAAGCGGCTTTCGAGTGAGCAGTTGTTGCGTTGGGTGGTCGAGACCGGGGAGGGCATGGTGCTGCACTACCAACCGGTGGTGGACGTGACCACCGGGGCCGTCGTCTGCACCGAGGCCCTGTTGCGCATCACCGACCCCGACGGCGTCATCCACCCGCCCGGCGACGTGATCTCGGTGGCCGAGGATTCGGGGTTGATCGTGCCCATCGGTGCGATGGTCATCGAGGAGGCCTGCCGGCAACTGGCGGCGTGGCGTGACACCCTCGGCCCTCGGGCACCCGAGAGCGTGGCGGTGAACGTGGCAGCGCGCCAGCTCGCTGACCCCGGGTTCTACGACCTTGTGGCCGGAGGCCTCGTCCGACACTCGCTGCCGCCCACCAGCCTGGTCCTCGAATACACCGAGTCGACCATCATCACCGCCGACAGCACCACCATCGACGCCGTGGAACGGTTGCACCAGCTGGGGGTGGGGCTGGCCATCGACGACTTCGGCACCGGCTACAGCTCATTGGCGTATCTCAAGCGGTTCCCCGTCGACGTGGTGAAGTTGGACCGATCGTTCGTGCGGGGTCTCGGCGCCGACCTGGACGACACCGAGATCGTGCGGGCCGTCATCTCCCTGGGCGAGGCGCTCGGTCTGGCCACCGTCGCCGAGGGGGTGGAGACCGCTCGGCAACTGGCGAGCCTGCATCACCTGGGCTGCCACCGAGTCCAGGGCTTCCTGCTGGCTCGGCCGGCGCCGGCGGAGCAGTACCGCGACCAGTTGGCCCAGATCGCCCGCGTGCTGGTCGCGACCAAACCGCCGGTCCGACCCGAGGACGCCCCGATTGCTCAGCGCGTGGGCCTCAACCATGTCCGGGGATAGTCGGGGTCGCTGATCGATCGCGCCGCTCGGGTCAACTCCAGCGGGCGGAACGTATCGACCATCACCGCGAGTTCTTCGGTCCTGGTGGCGTCGAGGGACCGTTCGTAGCTTCCGGGCTGTGGCCCGTGCACGAACCCCGCGGGATGGACGCTGATCGATCCCGCTCCGATGCCCGATCCGGACCGGCTCATGAAGTCGCCTCCCGCGTAGAAGAGGACCTCATCGGACGCGACGTTGGCGTGGTGGTAGGGGATCTTCACCGCGGAGGGGTCGAAGTCGTAGGGCCGGGGCACGAAGCTGCACACGACGAAATGGTCGCCGGCGAAGGTCTGATGCACCGGTGGCGGTTGATGGATCCGTCCGACGATCGGCTCGAAGTCATGGATCGAGAACGCCCACGGATAGATGCAGCCGTCCCACCCGACCACGTCGAAGGGATGATTGGCGAGGATGTGGCGAGTGAGACCCGCCTGCGTCCGCACCAGCACCGGCACCGCTTCTGCGTCCACCTGCGGCGGGCCACCCTCGGGGCCGCGAACGTCACGCTCGCTGTACGGCGATCCCTCGCGGAGCTGGCCCTCGGCAGTGAGGTAGCGAGCAGGGATCCTCACGTGTCCCGTTGCCTCCAGGAACAACACCTCGCAGGGGGACTCGGGCAACCAACGGTGCACCGCACCGCGCGGGATCACTGCGTAGTCGCCCTCGCGCAGCGAGAGACTCCCGAACTGGGTCTCCAACCGGGCTTCACCCCGGTGCAGATACGCCAGCTCATCGCCCACCGCATCGCGGTAGAGCGGCGATGTCAGCGAGAAGCGGCAGTAGGACAGACGGAGATCCCCGTTGGCCAGCAACGGCAGCCGGCCCTCGACTGCGTTCGCGTCCGGAGCATCGGAGAGCTCGGTGGTGCGCAGGTGATGTGGTCGCACGGGCAGATTCGCCTCAAGACCGAGGTCGGGCGTCTCTACGGCCTCGATGGCCAGCAGCGCAGCGGGGGAGTGGCGGTGGTAGAGCAGCGTCGAGGGTCCTGAGAATCCGTCCTCGCCCATCAGTTCCTCATGCGCCCTGTCGCCGCCGACGGTATGGACCGTGTGGCGCTTGGCGGGTACGTCGCCGCTGGATCGGTAGTACGGCATGGCTACAGCGTGCCCCACCGGTCGCGGCGATGCTGCCCGCGGTGTTCGGTCATCCGTGTACCTGCACGAGCCACTTGCCGGTGAGTGGTGCCCGCGCCAATCGCCGTCCCGCGTCCATGAGCCACAGCAGGCTGTCGCGGGGCGCCACATCGGCTGCCACCGCCACCACCAGACCCCGCTTCGGGTGATCGGAGAGCTTCACCCACCGCTCGGGCAGAACGAGACCCTGCGCTGACAGTCTGCCCACGGCGTTGGTGCCGCTGCCGTGGCGGATGCCCAGCTGGACATGGGGTGGGCGCTGTTTCGGTTCGGGCGCCACCCACGTGCACTGCGGAACTGCGGGACCGCGGGCCCCGAACACGGCGAACAGCCCCGAGCCCTCGCTGGCGGGGAAGTCGTCGGGGATCTGGGGCCAGAGGTTGATCCAGCCGCACTGTGAGTGCAGTTGGCGCGTGGCGTCGGCCAGCAGTGGTGAAGGGTCGCCGTCGGGAAGTTCGATCTGCACGGTGGGCACGGCCATCGGTACGAGTCTGCCCGCAGATACGCTGCCAGGTGATGCCCCCCGCCGCCGGCGCCCGCTCGGCCTCGGTGAAGGCTCCCGCCGACGTGGCCGCCGCGGCACACGCGGCGGGCCCATCTGACTTGCTGCGAGGTGTCCTCCCGACCGAGGACAGCGCCCGGGCGTGGGTGCAGGTGCTGTCGTCGGTAT
>JANMIX010000324.1:0-4001 GCA_031376015.1 Acidimicrobiia bacterium
CAACAGGCGCTCTTTCTGATGAACAATCCGTTCGTGCTGCAGCAAGTGCGCGGGCTGCTCGCGCGGCCCGAGATCGCTCGGCAAACGGAGCCGGCCGGACGCGTGCGCGAGCTGTTTCGGCAGATGGTCTATGCCGCGATCGAGTGAGGCTGCCTTCGTGGCGCTCGGCGCGAATCTCGGCGACGCACGCGGTGCGCTCGACGCGGCCTTCGTCGCCATCGCATCGCTGCCCGGCACGCAGCTGCGTGCGGCGTCGTCGCTGTACTGCAGCGCGCCGGTCGACTCGGCCGGGCCGGACTACCTCAACGCCGTCGTGCTGATCGACACGCGCCTCGCGCCGCAGGCGCTTTTGCGTGAGTTGCAGCGCATCGAGCAGGTGCACGGCCGTGAGCGCCCCTACCGCAATGCGCCGCGCACGCTCGACCTCGATCTGCTGCTATACGGCTCGCGGCGCATTGCAAGCAAGGCGCTGACCGTGCCGCACCCGCGCCTGCACGAGCGTGCGTTCGTGCTGCAGCCGCTCGCTGAGTTGGCGCCGCGCCTGGCTGTTCCGGGCCTCGGCCCGATCGAAGGGCGGCACCCGGAACGTCACGTCGCGGTACACCTCGAGGAAGACCCCACCCAGGCCGAACAGCACGGTGGGCCCGAACAGGTCGTCGTGGCTGATGCCCAGCACGCATTCGGTGCCGCCCTGCACGTGCTCGCTCACGAGCACGGCGTCGCAGTGGGGTGCCACCGCCGCGTAGGCGCGGCGCACGGCGGCGGCGTCGCCCAGGCTCAGATGCACGAGGCCGAGGTCGCTCTTGTGGGCGATGGCGGCCGAGGAGGCCTTGAGCACCACCGGGTAGCCGATCGCCGCGGCGGCCCTGACCGCGGCCGCGGCGGAGGTGCACACTTCTTCTCGGGTGACGGCGATGCCGTACGTCGCCAGCAGCAACTTGCTGTCGTGCTCGCTGAGCGCGCCCCGCCCCGGCACCAGCAGCGCGTCGCGATCAGCCGTGGCGGCGGCCGGCGAACGCCGGGTGACCGGCTTGAGGAACGGTGACCGGTACCGAGCCAGGAACGCGTGGTAGTCGACCCAGGCCCGCACCGCGCCCACGGCATTGGCGAACGTGCGGGTGGTCATGACCCGCGGGGACGAGATGAGGATGCGGTAGGCCTCATCGGTGTCGGCCACCGGCGCCCCCCACACGACCACGACGGGCTTGTCGGTGGTGGCGGCCACGTCGACGAGGTCGCGGGCGAGGGGCACCGACATGGTGGCCAGCGCCCCGGTGATGGGGCAGATCACACAACCCACGTTGGGGTCGGCGACGATGGCATCGAGGATCTTGCGGCCCCGAGCGTCGGCCGAGGGCGGGCCGCCGTTGTCCACCGGGTTGGAGACCCGCAGGTAGGTGGGGATCCACTCGTGCAACTGGGCTTGGGTGGCCGCGGTGAGCGACGGCAACCGCAGGCCGGCGGCCGCAGCCATGTCGGCCATGTGGGCGCCGGTGCCGCCGGAGATGGCGTAGATGCACACGCCGTCGGTGGAGGGTGGCGCCGAACGGGCCAGCATGGCCGAGGTGTCGATCAACTCGTCGAGGCCGTTCACCCTGGTGATGCCGTACTGGCGGAACACCGCACCGGTCACGGCGTCGGACCCGGTGAGGTGGCCGGTGTGGCTCAACGCCATCGAACGGCCCTCCTCGGTGCGGCCGACCTTCACGACCACCATCGGCACGCCGTGACGGGCCGCTTGGTCGGCGGCCAGCGCCAGCGTGCGCCCGTCCTTGAACCCTTCGATGTAGGCGGCGATGACGCCGACCTGATCCTGGCGGGCGAAGTACGCGGCGAAGTCGGCGAACTCGAGATCGACCTCGTTGCCGGTGGGGGCCCAGTGGCTCATGGCGATGCCGAGGTCCTGGGCCTGGAAGACGGGCCGGCCCTGGTGCCCGGACTGGGTGATGAGGGCGAGGCGCTTGCCGGGCAGGTCGGCGAAGGTCTCGAAGGCGTTGGCGTTCGTGTTCGGCCCCAGCAGGCGGGTGTCGTGGTCGGCGACGAGCCGGCTCAGGCGGGCCTGCAGGTCCTCACCTTCGGCGCCCACCTCGGCGAACCCGGCGGCGAACATCACCGCGAATCGGGGCTTGCGCTCCAACACCGTCTCGTAGGCGGTGAGAGGGTCGGCCGTGAGGATCACCGCCACGTCGATCTCGCCGGGCACGTCGGTCACGCTGCGGGCGCAGGCGATGCCGTCGACGTGACTGCGGTTGGGGTTGACCGGCCAGAAGGTGGCGCCGTGAGCGTCGGCCCATGCCTTCAGCTTGCGGGTGAGGGCGGTGGTCGGTTTGCCCGGGGTGTCCGAGGCTCCCAGCACCAGCAGCGTGCGGGGATGGAAGAACGCATCGAGATCCAACTCTCGCAGCGCGACGGGCCGGCCGGTCAGATCGGTGCGGGGCATCGGCGCCGACGCTACCTGACCCATTTGTGAGGTAGCGCCGGTGCTGCCCGGTGCTCAGGCCTTGGAGGCCAGCCAGGCGTTTTCCGCCTCGCCCATGGGCGTGGAGGGTGCTCCGCTCACGAAGGGCCACAATTCCTCGGCGATGCGGCGCCAATTCCTGGTCGCCCGTAGGTCGCCGAGGATGGCGTAGAGGCCCATGTTGATGCGCTGGATCAGCACGAAGCTGGGGGGCACGTTGGCTGCCTTCATGATCTCCCCGAAGGGCCCCGAGGTGTCGAAGTTGCGCCGCATCGACTCGGTGGCGTACTCGGGCGTCATGGTTCTCTGCTCGTCGGCCATCACGAACTCGTAGAAGTGGCCGAAGTAGCCCTCGACCAACTCGTTGCTGAACCCCATGCCCTCCTTGAGCAGGCCCACCTCCTCGACCACCTGGCGGAAGCGGCCCACGTCACCCTCCAGCACGAGGGCTTGGATCATGGCACCGAACACATCGAGCTCAGCCGGTTCGAAGTGCTTCACCAGGCCGAAGTCCAGGAACGTGACCTGACCACCGGGCCGGAACAGGTAGTTGCCGGGGTGCGGGTCGCCGTTGAAGGCGCCCAGCCGGTAGAGGCTGCGGAACACGAAGCGGAAGATCGTCTCGCCGGCCAGGTCGCGTTCCTCCTGCGACCAGGCGAGCACCTCGTCGAAGCGGACGCCACCGGCCAGCTCGGTGGTGAGCACCCGTGCGCTGCACAGCTCCGGCACCACATCGGGGATATGGACGTAGGGATGGCCGCGCCAGAAGTCGGCGAAGAGTTGCTGGTTGCGTGCCTCGAGGGAGTAGTCGAGTTCCTCGACGAGTCGGTTCCGCAGTTCTTCCACCAAAGGGCCCGAGTCGAGGCCGGGGAAGAGCATGCCCAACCCGCCGAAGAGCAGGCCCGCGTTCTGAAGGTCGGCCGTGATCGCCTTGTCGACGCCGGGGTACTGCACCTTGACCGCCACCTCCCTCCCATCCCACAACAGGGCGCGGTGCACCTGACCGATCGAAGCCGCCGCCAGTGGGTTCTCCTCGAACTCGGCGAACACGCGCTCCACCGGGGCACCGAGCTCGGTCTCGACGCACTCCGCCGCCAGCTCCGCCGACATGGGCGGGGCGTCGGACTGCAGTTGGGCGAAGGCCTCACGTACGTGGTCGGGGAGTCCCTGATCCAGGTAGCTGGCCTTCTGACCGATCTTCATCAGGGCACCCTTCATGTTGCCCAACGCGGCCGCCACCTGTTCGGCGGTGCGCAGCTCGAAGGCAGTGTCCAACTCGGCGCGGCGGTCCTCGGAGGCAAAGGCGCGGCGGGCTTTGTGCACCGCCACGTTGGCGGCGGTCTGCGAACCCAGGCGAGCGACCTCGAGGTTGCGCCGCGTCCCCGAGGCGGCATGCACCGGACCTCGCCGGCCTTGGGGCTCTCCGGCATCGCGTGCTCGGGAGCGGCGCGCCATACGCCGAGCCACCAAGGCGCCCGCGCCCAGCGCGGCGCCCAGGATCAGGATCGTGCGGCGCCTCGACATCGGCCCATGTTGCCAGGCG
>JANMIX010000326.1:0-8060 GCA_031376015.1 Acidimicrobiia bacterium
CCGATGAGGACATTGGTATCGACGACGAGACGCATCACCGATGTTCGGTGAGCTCCTCGGCGAGCCGGTCCACGTGGAGGCCGGTCTGCTCGAGGGCGGAGTCGACGGCGCGGCCCAGCCGGCCAAGCGCGGCGCGGCCGCGCTTGCGGTCGGTGGCGTCGACGGGCACGAAGAACCCGATGGGTTTGCCGTGTCGCTCGATCACGAGCGTCTCACCGGAGCTCATCATCGCCGTTGCCTTGTCCTTGAACTCCCGCACGCCGACGTGTTTCATCGACTCGACCTCCTCATCGTTGTGGCTACCATCGTAGCCACAACGATGACGAGCTATCGCGTCGGCAGGCGACAGACGCGCAGGAGAGCGAGGGGCCCGCGGGACAGGGCCCTGTTGGCACCAGGCGGCGCGCAGCTCGATCAGAGTGCACGACGCGGGTTCCAGCCGGCCAGGGACTTACAGTGTGAAACCCCGCGCTCCCTGGAAGGTGCCCGTCTCGATGATGTCCCCTCCCGCCGGTTCGCTCCCCGGACCGGTGCCCGGTCGGCTGGTGGGCCGGGAGCGCCACGTGCTGGCCGAGACCGACGGTACGTACCACCCGCCCACGTGGCTGGACGGGCTCGAGCACCAGCGAGCGTGGACGGCCGCGCAGGCCGAACGCATCCTCACCCCCGCCCCCACGACGCTGCTGCGCGCTCTGCCCCGCGTGACCGCAGTCGTCGCGGTGGCGGCCACTGCGGCGGTGGGTGGGATGGGTCGCATGGCACCGCGTCTGCGGCGCCTCTTCACCTTCCTCGGTCCCACGTTCATCAAGTTCGGTCAACTCATCTCTGGTGGCTCGGGACTCTTCCCTGCCGCGCTGGTGGAGGAGTTCGCCAGCTTCCGTGATCGGGTTCCCCCCGAGGACTTCGCCCACGTGCAGCGCGTCCTGGCCGAGGAACTCCCCGGCGGTCTGGATCTCTTCGCATCCTTCGAGGAAACCCCGCTGGCGTCGGCATCGATCGCCCAGGTGCACGGCGCGGTGCTGCGTGACGGCCGCCGCGTGGTGGTCAAGATCCAGCGGCCCGGCCTCACCGAACGGGTGGAACGCGACCTGCGCTGGATCGCCACCCTCTTCGCCTACCTCGACCGTTGGGTGCCGCCGGCCCGGGCGGGCAACCTGCCGGCCGTGATCGAGTACTTCACCGAGACCCTGCTGGAGGAACTCGACTTCCGCCTCGAGGCCGAGAACCAACTCGACGTGGCCGAGGCCGTGAGCCGCTCGGAGGTGGCCGGCACGGTGGTGGTGCCGCGCCCCCATGCCGAACTGGTAACCCGGCGGGTGCTGGTGATGGAGCGCATCGACGGCTTCGACTCCACCGACGGAGCCGGCATCACGGCCGCCGGAATCGACACCGCCGCCATGCTGCGCAACGGCTTCATCGCCTTCGCCGGCGGCGCGCTGCGCTACGGCGTCTTCCACGGCGACCTGCATCCCGGCAACATCCGGGTCACCGCGGAGGGCCGCTACGCGATCTTGGACTACGGCATCGTCGGCCGGCTGAGCGACATCGAACGGCACGCCTTCGCCCGCATGATGGGCGCGGCCGCCACCGGCGATGTGCGCGAGCAGATGGCGGCCTTCCGCGACATGGGTGCCTTCCCCCCCGACGCCGACCTCGACGCCTTGGTGGCCGACATCGACCCTGCGCTGCTGCCCACCGACATGCGCATCCCCGACTTCTCCACCGTCGGCGCCTCGATGCGCGACAGCCTGCAACTCATGATGCGGCACCACTTCCGGCTGCCCAAGTTGCTGGTGCTGTTGACCAAGAACCTGATCTTCGCCGACGACGCCCGCGCCCGCCTCGCGCCCGACCTCGACCTCATGGCCGACGCCGCCCCGCTGTTCCTGGCGGTCATGGCCGAACTGCGCGACTCGGCCTGACGGTCTTGGTGGGTGCGCGGCCGGTCGGCACGTTGGTCAGTGCGCGGCGAGCGGCTCCTTGGTCCCGGCGGCGGCGAAGATGCCGCCGAGGTGCTCGGGGTCGAAGAACTCCACCGGCGACACGGTGCCGGCCGTGATGCTCACGAACGCATCCATGGCTGCCTGGTTGCCCTGCATGGCACCGATCAGTTGCTGCATCTCCGGGGGCGGCATCTCCATCGTGGCCAGCTGCGTCGTGAACTCGTAGATCGGACCCACCCGGTTGTCGCGGGCGTGCTGGTAGCCGGCCATCGCCTCGTCGAAGCGCCGCCGGCCCACGAACACGTCGTGCAGGGACCCGGCGCAGAGTTCGGCGTCATGGAAGGCATCGGAAATGCCCTGCGCCGTGATGGGATCCTTGGTGTACCCGGCGTCACCCACCAGGGCCCAGCCGGGTCCGTAGGGCTTGCGGAAGAAGTTGGGAACCGAGCCACCGTAGAAGCGATCGACCCGCTGGGCCTGGCCTACCCGCGCCGCGAAGTCCGGTGACAGGTCCAACGTCTTGTAGTAGTTGGCTTCGACGTCGGCCTTGTAGGCCACCGCCTCGGCGTGGGGCCAGCCCACCACCACCAGCGTGAGGCCGTCGTTGGTGGGCATGGCCGCCCAGCCCCGGTCGGGGCGCACGAAGATCTCCATGCCGCTCACCGGCAGCCCACTGAAGTACGTGTAGAAGCTCCACTGCAGCATGGGCTTCTCGTTGTAGGACTCGGGCTGGACCGCCTTGGCCACCTGCGAGTTGCGGCCGTCGGCGCCGATCACGACCTTGGCCCGCACCACCGTCGACACGCCGTCCTCGCCGTGGCCCCGGATGCCGGTGACCACTCCGTCGTCGATCAGGACCTCCTGCATGGTGAAGCCTTCGCGCACTTCCGCCCCGGCGTCGCGGGCCGCGTCCACCAGGATCTTGTCGAGCACGGTGCGGCGCGGCGCGTACGCCGTGGTGACGCCGTCGTAGGCGCGGGGGGTGCCGCTCACCGTGAGGGGACCGAAGTCGAACGTGTAGCGCGACACCGGCGGACAGCCGCTGGCCAGCACCCGGTCGAGCACGCCCCACTGCTGGAGGGCGGCGACGCCGGGGGCGTGGATGAAGTGCGTCGAGAGGGTGTCGCTGGGAAACGAGGCGCGGTCCACAACCAGCACCCGGTGGCCGGCTCGGGCCAGCAGCATGGCGGTCGGGGCCCCGGCACACCGGGCACCCACCACGATGGCGTCGTAGTTCTCTGACATTGCGTGTCCTCCAGATCGATGGTGTGTTCACCATGACCCGCGGGCGCTTTGGGCGGATCGGGGAGATCCCCTATTCGACGCCTGATTTCGTGCGGGCCGCATAGGCGGCGGCTTCGGCCCGGCTGCGCAGACCCAGCTTGGCCAGCACGTTCCCGACGTGATGCTCGACGGTCTTGCGGCTGATGAACAGCCGGTCGGAGATCTCGGGGTTCGACAGCCCGAGGCCGAGGAGGTCCAGCACCTCGGCCTCGCGTTTGGTCAGCAGGTTGCCGGACCGCCCCGGCGAAGCCGGGCGAGCTCCCAGCGACCGCAGTACCGCGGCGGCGGCATCCACCTGGCGGGCGACGTGCAACCGCTCGAAGGCGTCGAGGGCGGCCCTGGCCTCGGCCATGGCGACCTCGGGTTGGTCCGGCAGCAGTGCCATCGCAAGTTCCAGCCTCGAGTGGGCCACCTCCACCGGCATCTGCGCGTCGTTGAAGCCGGCGAGGGCCTCGCGCAGGCAGGTGCGAGGGTCACCGGTGCCGGCTGCGGCACAGACGCGGGCTCGGGCCAGGGCGGCGATAGCGCGCAGATACGGGCTGGAATGAAGTGCGGCGCCGGTGGCCAGCCGTTCGGCGGTGGTGGCAGCGGCCTCGACGGCTCCGTCGGCCAGTTCCAGATCGACCAGCATGGCCAGCAGCGGACCGGCCGCGGTGCTGGACGAGTCGAGCATGCCCAGCGCACGATCGATCACGTCCCGGGCCCGCACCGTTTCACCGCGGGCCATGTGCAGCGCCGACAACGGACGGGCGGCTACGGGTTCCTCCTCGACGTCGATCCCGTCGAGCAGTTGGGCCGCCTCCTCGAAGCGGCCCTGGCGGACCCGCAGATCGGCGAGCCGGGCCAACGCCCCCCGCCGCAGGATCGACCGCTGGCCCATGCCCCACAGTCGTACGGCCTCGGTCAAGGCCTCGTCGGCCTCGGGCCACCGTCCCGCCGCCGTCAGCACCCCGCCGTAATGGGTCCGGCAGAAGGCCCCGACGGCGGGCAGCGATCGGCGCTCCGCGATCGCCATCCCGACCCGGATCCATTCGTCGGCGCGCCGCACGTCGTGGGCGTACTCGCAAGCGGAGAACAACTGGCAGAAGATCTCCTCGAGTACCTCGAAGTCGTCGGATTCGTCACCGGACACCGCGGCGAGGGCTTCATCGAGGAGGACCATTCCCTCCTCGATGCAATCGCCGTGCACCATCGAGGCGCCCAGGTAGGCCAGTGACACCAACTCGAGATCCACATCGCCGAAGCGGCGGGCCGCCTCGATCGCCTCGCGGAACGAGTCTTCCTTGCGGGTCCGATCACCCTCGAACATGCCGACGTTCAGCGCCACCCATCCCCGCTCGGAGGTCTCACCCGATTCCGACTGCAACCGCTGAGACCGGGCGATCCACCCCGCCGCCACGGCGCGGTCGCCCGCGACGGCGAAATACATGTAGCCGATGAGGCGGGCGACCCGGGCTGCGCCCGTCCACTGGCGGGAACCTCGGTACAGGGCGTAGGCGTGCTCCCAGCCCGCCAGGGCGGGGCCGAAGTCGAGCGCCAGGTACGACGCCCGGGCGGAGCCCTCCAGGGCGGCACCGGTCGGTTCGGCGGCGATTGCCTCGTCGAAGGCCCGGCGTGCGGTGGCCCAGTCGCCCCGGCGCAACGCAGCGCGGCCCTCCGCCACCAAGTCCTCCACCGGCCTCACGGGCTGATCATCGCACGATCAACGCAGAAATCGCGCGGCGCGGTGGGGCTGTTCTCGGCAGACTTGAACCTGGGTGCCGGCCGGCCCTTGGTGCTCAGACTGGAAGGCCGTACAGGTCGATGCAGTTGTCGCGCAGGATGCGCTGGCGCTGGTGATCGGACAGCGCGGCGGTGTGTTCGGCCAGCATCTCCTGGCTCCACGGCCAGGTGGAGTCGGAGTGGGGGAAGTCGTTGGCCCACATCAACCGGCTCTCGTCCATGAGATCGACCGACGCGAAGGCGATCCAGTCGTCCTGGAAGGTGACCCACACGTTGCGCCGGAAGTACTCGCTCGGTGCCATCGAGATGTCACCGTGGCTCATCCAGTTGCGGTGCCGGCTGAAGGCGTGGTCCATCCGGTACAGGTAGTGGGGCACCCACCCGGCATCCGCCTCGGCGCACACCACCTTGAGGTCGGGGTGCCGCTCGAACACCGCCCCGAAGATGAGCGCCCCGACGACGTCCTGGCACTGGCGCACGATCGACAGGAAGCTGTTCAGCCGGGGGCCGCGGTACTTCTCGTAGGGCCCGGTGAGGATGTGGAACGTGAGGGGGAGTTCCAACTCGATCGCCGTCTCGTAGAACCGGTCATAGATGGGCGAGTCGTAGTCCTCCATCCCCGGGATGCCCGGCATCATCACCCCGTACAGGCCGAGTTCCTTGATGAGGTGCAGATCAGCGATGCCGTCCTCGGGCGACACCATCGCCGACTGGCCGATGCCATACAGACGCTGCGGATCCGCGGAGCAGTATCCGGCGATCCAACGGTTGTAGGCCCGCATACAGGCCTGGCGGTACTCCAGGTCGGGGTGGCTGCACAGCACCATGCCCACGCTCGGGTAGAGGATCTCGCCCACCACGCCGTCGCGGTCCTGCTCGGCGGCGCGGGCCAAGGGATCCCACCCGCCCCGGTGCAACTCGTCGAAGAGCACCCCGCCGATCGTGATCTGCTCGGCGGGCTTTCCCGCGGCGGCCACCAAGCCCATGGGCACCGGATTGGCCAGGCCGGGGATGACGTAGATGTCCCCCATCGTCTCGTGGCGGTGCAGGAACGGCTTGCGATCGGCGAACGCGGGATCGATCTGGTCGTAGGCGTCGTGCGGTTCGGTGATGTGCGAATCAGCCGAGACGCACGCCACCCCAACGGCGGTGCTGATGGTCATGGTTCCCCCTTCGGGTGCGCAGCGTAGGCGCGGGTATGCGGTGAGGCCCAAGGCCCCCGGTGTGCCCGCGCCGCGGGGACGGCCCAGGCCGCCGCGTGCGTCAGCGGCCCAGCAGGAAGGAGGCGTTGCCGGCGAACAGCGCGGGCCGGTCGGCGGGCACGCAGCGGGCCCGGTCGTAATCGGCCAGCGGGGTGGCGGTGCCTTCCGAGTGGGGGAAGTCGCTGCAGGCCATGAAGATGTCGCCGGTCTGCTCGGTGAGCCGGGCCGGGTTCTCGTAGGAGAACGACGCCACCCGTACGTGGTGCAGCACGTAGTCGCTGGGCCGGTGCGCCAGCGTGACCGGCACCCGGCTGTTGAGCCGGGCGGTGAAGTCGTAGCCGCCGTCGAGCATCAACAGGTACTGGGGCACCCAGATCGAGGACAGCTCGATGATCCCCAACCGCAGATCAGGGTGGCGGTCGAAGGTGCCGTTGAGCACCAGATCGGTGAGCGCCAGCGCGGCGGGCACCCACAAGAACACCGATTCGAGCACCGGCGCCAACGGGTCGGGGCTGTCGGGATCGATGGGTTCCGCCTCGGGCCGGGCCGCCATATCGGTGAACCAGCAGTCATCGAACACGCGGGGCTGGTCGGCCACGTGGAACACCGGGGTCACGTCGTGGTGGGCGAACGACGCCCAGCCCCGGTCGAGATCGGGATGCGACAAGGCCCGGCCGTCAACCGGGGCGGGGGCCATCATGGCCAGGTGCACGCCGGCCGCGGCCAGCGTCGCCAGTTGGGCATCGAGCCAGTCGGCGTCGGCGAGGGACACATGCGCCACCGGATGCAGACGCCCGCCGGTGGCGGCAGGCAACTGGGTGCACCAGCGGTTCCACGCACCCATGTTGGCCAGCATCGCCGGCCGGTCGGCCGACAGGGTGCGTTCCCACAACAGGCCGTAGTTCGGGAAGCAGATTGCCTCGTCGATGTTCTGGGCGTCCATCCAGGCCAGGCGGGCGGCGGGGTCGGTGTGCTCGGCGGGCAAGGTGTCGCCGTAGTGCGTGGCGGCGCGCTCGCCCCGGCGCCGCCGGTTGCGCAGGTCGCCGTTGGAGTTGGTGTTGCCGGGCTGGTGCACATCGGCCAGTTGCAGGCGCCGGCCCCGCCACGTCAGCCACGTGTAGCCCAGCTCGTCATCGGCCATTCCCAGCGCGTCATCGCGGTGTGCCGGATCGATGTGCTCGGCCCACAACGAGGCCGGTTCCACCAGATGCTGGTCGCAGTCGATCACCGTCATCGGTGCAGTCTGCCCCTTTCGGGCACACACCGGTAGAGAGGCCGAGGTTTGCCGCGGCAGCCCCGGGGGTCGCGGCCTACTCTGGGCCGTTCGGAGCGACGCAGGGGGTCTGTGTGGACGCAGCGGCAAACACGCTGGACGACCGACCCGCCGAGGTGGCGGTGTTGTGGCTGACGTGCGGGCTCAGCTGCGATGGCGACAGCATCGCCATGACCGCCGCCACCCAACCCTCGCTGGAGGACCTCGTGGGCGGCGTGCTACCGGGCGTTCCGCGAATGCGTCTGCACCACCCGGTGCTCGCCTACGAGGTGGGCGACGACTTCCTGGCCGGCTACCACGCCGCCTCCCGGGGCGAGTTGGGCGACTTCGTGTTGGTGGTCGAGGGCTCGATCCCCGACGACACCCTGCTGACCGAAGGGTTCTGGGCCGCCTGCGGGATCGACCCCGACACCGGCGAACCGATCAAGATGTGCGACTGGCTCGACCGCCTCGTGCCCCAGGCATGGGCCGTGGTGGCGGTGGGCACCTGCGCCTCCTACGGGGGCATCCACGCCATGGCCGGCAACCCGACGGGTGCCATGGGCCTCACCGATTACCTGGGCGCCGAGTGGCGGTCGCGCTCGGGCCTGCCGGTGGTGAACATGCCCGGCTGCCCGGTGCAGCCCGACAACTTCA
>JANMIX010000331.1:0-10991 GCA_031376015.1 Acidimicrobiia bacterium
GTTGGCTCTGGCCACCGCCACGGCGCCAGGTGACCGATCGACCGCCCACACCTGCACCCCGATGCGCTCGGCGGCGATGCACAGCGCCAGCGCACCACTGCCGGTACCCAGATCGACCGCCACCGGCGGCGCTCCCTTCCCCACGGCGACATCGAGCGCGGCCAGGGCATGTTCGGCCACCATCTCGGTCTCCGGCCTCGGGATGAGCACCCTGGCGTCCAGATACAGGTCGAGCTGGCGGAATCCCCATCGGCCCAGCACGTACTGCAAGGGTTCGCCGGCAACCCGGCGCGCCACCATTTGGTCGATCCGGGCCACCGCCAGCGCGTTGGCGGCCTCGTCGGCGTGGGCCAGCAGCCCCGCACGGTCGAGGCCGCTGACCTCTTCGAGGATCCATTGGGCGTCGAGGGCATCGTCGAGCGCGGCCCGGGCCTCGGCCAGCAGGGTGCGCCAGGTGGGCACGACCGACCTCAGGTGGCGTCGCGCAGGCGCTCGGCCTGCTCGGCGTGCACCAGCGCGTCGCTGATCTCGTCGAGCTCGCCCTGCAGGATCTTGTCGAGTTTGTACACGGTCAGCCCCACACGGTGATCGGAGACCCGGTTCTCCTTGTAGTTGTAGGTCCGGATCTTCTCGCTGCGGCCTCCCCCACCGATCTGCCCGCGACGAGCCTCCGATGCCTCCGATGCGATGCGGTCCTGTTCCCGCTTGAGCAGCCGGCTGCGCAGCACCTGCATGGCCTTGGCCCGGTTCTGGATCTGGCTCTTCTCATCCTGCATCTCCACCTTCTCGCCGGTTGGCAGGTGGGTGATGCGCACAGCCGAATCGGTGGTGTTCACCGATTGCCCGCCAGGGCCCGACGACCGGTACACGTCGATCTTGAGGTCGTTGGGATCGATGTCGATGTCGACCTCGGCCGCCTCCGGCAGCACGGTCACCGTGGCCGAGGACGTGTGAATCCGGCCCTGGGATTCGGTGACCGGCACCCGCTGCACCCGGTGGGGGCCGGCCTCGTGCTTCATCCGGGCCCAGACGCCTTCGCCGGAGAGGAGAAAGGTGATCTCGGCGAACCCCCCCATGGGCGACGGTGAGGAACCCAGGATCTCGAGCTTCCAGCCCATGCGTTGGGCGAACCCGGAGAACATGGTGAACAGGTCGCGGGCGAACAGGTTGGCCTCTTCACCACCTTCGGCGCCGCGGATCTCCACGATGACGCTTCGATCGGCGTTCGGGTCGCTCGGCAGCAGGAGCAGGCGAAGTTGGGCGTTGAGCCGCTCGGTGTCGGCGGTGGCCGCCTCCACCTCGTCGCGGAAGAACTCGCGGTCCTCCCCGGTGGACTCGGTGAGCATCTCTCGGGCCAAGGCCAGGTCCGCCAGCCGGCCCTGAAGGTCGCGGGCGCAACTGACGATCGCCGCCAGTTCCTTGTGACGGCGGGCCAGGCCCGCATAGCGGTCCTGATCGGAGAACACGTCAGGGTCGGCCAGGCGCGCTTCGACATCGGCGAACTCCTGCTCGAGGCCGGCGATTCGATCCAGCATTGCAATCTCCGAGGCTACGCGGGTGGGTGACGTAGCCCCATGCGCCACTGCGCAGGGACGGTCACCACCTCGGCCGGTTGGCGGAGCGCGGCCGCCATCGCCCTGGTCACGGGGTGGGCGTCGCGTTCGGGCACGACCAGCACCAGGCGCGCCCCCGGCTCGGCGGCCAGCCGGGCATCGACCGCGAAGGGGACCAGGTCCAGATCGATGCCCGTCGAACACACGGCCACCACACCCGGACCGGCGGCGACGGCGGGGAAAGGTTCCTTCACGTTCGGCTTGGGCGCGGGTCCCTGGTGCCGGTGCAGCTCCGCCGCACCCACCACGGCCGGATCCGCGACCACCAACTCGCGGAGCCATCGTTCGGCGCCGAGGCGGCGGAGCGGGTGATCCGGCCCGTCGGCACGGCGATGCTGCGCAGCCGCGGTGACCACGGCGGCCACGGCCTGCATCGGCGGAAGGTCGCCGTGGATCATGGCGAAGGCTTCGCGGTCGTGGCGACCGACCCCCGCCTGGATGCGGACCTCACCGTCGACCTCCACGATGCGGGCGATCTCGAGGCCGGCCACCTCTCCGGTCACCACCCCGTGCTCGACCACCACTTCGGCGCCCGCCTGCGAGAGGAGCGACGCAGCCTCCAGTGCGGCAGGTGACACCTCGGGCGAAGTCGGCAACGGCTCGGGCGTTGCCGAACTCACCGCACGACCCTGCACCGACCACACCGACGATGGCCGGTAGAACTCACCGGCACGGCGAGCCAGTGCACCCGAGCCGTTCTCGACCAGGACGTGGAGGTCGTCGACACCGTGCCGGTCGGCCCACGCCCAGGCGCGGCCAAGGGCCCGTTCGGGTTCGTCCTCGACCAACACATAGCCGCCGGTCGCGTGCCGCAGGGCGGCACCACCGGCAAAGTCGAACTGCTCGGCCCCGGTGACCCCGAATGCGTCGCGCACCAGGGCGCCGAGCTTGACCTGAAGGAGCGCCGAGCGGCGCTCCGTATCCACTACTTGGACTTGGCGCGCTGGCCGTAACGGCGTTCGAACTTCTCGATGCGGCCACCGCTGTCGACCAGCTTCTGCTTGCCGGTGTAGAAGGGATGGCATTCGCTGCAGAGTTCCACATGCAGCTCGGGAGACGTCGACCGGGTCGTGATGGTATTGCCGCACGAGCAGGTCACGTGGCTCACCACGTAGTTCGGGTGGATGTCGGCCTTCATAGGGTTGGCAAGACTACCGGGCGATCTTCGGATCGCCACAATCTCGTCGCCGGTTCGTCAGGGTGGGCCGAGGAGGACCTGCAGCGCTGTCCAATCGGCGATCCCGCATCCGTCGGTCCGGCTGATGGTGGCCTGCACGAGGTCGCCCAGGATCTTCCCCTCGACGCGAGCCTGCTGCGGTCCGCCGTACTGCTGCGTGCAGCCCCGGCTGGGAGGCGGCCCGGAGACGAGCCGCGTGACCAGCGCGGGCGACGAGCGCAGCGTCTTGCACACGGCGGTGGCACGGGCATCATCGAGGAACCAGCCCGTGCCGATGGCCCGACCCGCCTGGCAGGTCACCGATCCGGTGCGGTCGCCGCCGGTGGTGCCGGTGCTGTTGATGACAAGGGCGATGTCCACCGCGACGGCGTCGCTGGAGGAGTTGTTGCCGTCGGTGATGTCGACGCCTCCCTCACCACCGCAGGCACCCAGCAGGGCAGACACCACAAGGGCGGACACCACGAGCCGGCGAGCGCGGGAGCCCGACCTCACGCTCAACTCGAGATGGCGGTCTTGGCCACTTCGGCCAGGAACTCGTCGTTCGACTTGAACGTGCGCATTCGATCGAGGAGCAGCTCGAGGCCTGCGTTGTTGTTCCCACCGTCGGACGCCAAGCCAGACAGCACGCGACGCAGCTTCCACACCATGTTGAGCTGGTTCCGCGGGATCAGCAGCTCCTCGTGACGGGTGGAGGAAGCGTCGACGTCGATGGCCGGATAGATGCGGCGCTCGGCGGCCTTGCGATCGAGGCGCAACTCCATGTTGCCGGTGCCCTTGAACTCCTCGAAGATCACTTCGTCCATCTTGGAGCCGGTCTCGACCAGCGCGGTGGCGAGGATGGTGAGCGAACCGCCCTCCTCCAGGTTCCGCGCGGCACCGAAGAACTTCTTGGGCGGGTACAGGGCGCCGGTGTCGATACCACCGGACATGATGCGCCCGGTGGCGGGTGCGGCCAGGTTGTAGGCCCGGGACAGCCGGGTGATGCCGTCGAGGATGATCACGACGTCCTTGCCCGATTCGACGAGCCGCTTGGCGCGTTCGATGGTCATCTCGGCGACGGCGGTGTGTTCGTCACTGGGACGGTCGAAGGTGGACGCGGCCACCTCGCCCCGCACCAGCCAGCGCTTCATGTCGGTGACCTCTTCAGGGCGCTCGTCGACGAGCAGCACGATGAGGTGAACCTCGGGGTTGTTCTGCTCGATGGAGCGGGCGATCGCCTTCATCACGGTGGTCTTGCCGGCCTTGGGAGGCGACACGATCAGGCCGCGCTGGCCTTTGCCGATGGGCGAGATGAGGTCGATGATGCGCGCCGTCATGTTGCCCGGGTCCGACTCGATTTCCATCGTCAGCTTCTCGTCGGGGAACAACGGGGTGAGGTCCTCGAAGCGCCGCCGGTTGCGCGCCAGTTCGGGATCGGCGTCGTTGACCGAGTCGATGCGTAGCAGGGCGGGGTTCTTCTCGTTGCGGTTGGCCGGCCGGCTGGCGCCCTTGAGGAAGTCGCCCTTGCGCAGCCCGAACTGCCGGGCCTGCTTCACGGAGATGTACACGTCGTCCTTGGAGGCGAGGTAGCCCTTGAGGCGAAGGAAGCCGTAGCCGTCGTCACGCAGATCGAGCCAGCCCTCTACGTCGACTGGCTCACCCGAGAACACCTCCTCGGGCTGGTTGCCCTGACCCTGACCCTGGCCCTGACCTTGGCCTTGGTTGCCTTGGTTGCCTTGGTTGCCCTGGCCACCACCGGGACGATCCCGATCTCGGCCGCGGCGCCGGCGGCGGCGGCTTCCACTCTCCCCGTCGCCCTGCTGGCCACCTTGCTGGCCACCGTGCTGACCGCCTTGCTGGCCGCCCTGGCCTTGCTGACCGCCCTGCTGGCCGCCGTGATCTCGCGCGCCGCCCTGGCCCTGCTGACCGTTGTTCTGCTGGCCACGGCGAGAACCGCCCTCGCGGTTTTGGGAGCCAGTCTCGGCCGGGCGAGTCGCAGACTCGCCGGCGCTGCCGGCCTCGGGCGTCGTCGCGGTGTCGTCGCCCACCGCCAGTTCCCACTCTGCGGGAGGCTCGCCGTCGAAGTCGAAAGTGACCTCTTCGGGCTCGGATCGTGTGGTCACCGGGGCCACCGAGCCAGCCGGCGCGGTCGTCGCATCGGACGGCGATGCGTCGGCCCGCGAGCCATCAGTTGTGCCCCCGTCCGGGTCCGTCGCCGGTTCCGCGGCGTCCGCCGCGGGCCTGGCACTGCCCCGGCGCGTCGCGCCGTTGCCGCCGTTGGGAGAGCTGGCCGGCGCATCGCCGGTGGCAAGTTGCAGGACCAGGTCGACCAGGTCGGCCTTCTTGGCTCGGCTGGTGGCCTTGCCTCCCATGGCTTCGACGATGGCCGCGAGCTCGCTGCGGTCCTTCTGCTCGAGCTTCGAGCGGGAAAGTGCGGTCGCCTCGATACTCATCGGGCGTCCTCCTGTGGTTGGTGAGGAGAGAAGTCGGTGTAGGAGGGAACGAGCGCTATTGACCCGGACGGGTCACTGAGTCACTCAAGCCCCCCACTCCCGTCCCCTGAATGACACGCCGATCGCAGCGCGATTCAGCGGAGTGTGGGAGAGCTATGCGGCGCCTGGGGCGCTCGCTGCTGGGTGCACTGTAGCCAGTCGGTCCTGGTCACGCCAACATCCCCGTGCACGCCGTGCCGCAGGGCACCCGACCGCGGTGCTGCCGCGGCGTCAGGCGCCGCCCCCCGCGGTCAGCTCGGCCATCAGGCGATGCCCGGGAACCGGAGCGCATTCTGCGGTGGCCGGTTCGCTGTAACGACCACCGGGTCCGGGCACCGCAGAGTCGACCAGCAGGTAGGGCACGGAGTCGGACGTGTGGGTTTTGAGGGCCACCGGCGTGGGGTGATCCGGGAGCAGCAGCATCCGCCAGGGCCCCATGGCGTCGAGGCCCTCGACCAGGCCGGCCAGGATGCGACGGTCCCAGTTCTCGAGCGCGTTGATCTTCTCTTGCAGGTTCCCCGCGTGACCGGCCTCGTCGGTCGCTTCGACATGCACCAGGAAGAGGTCCGCGCCACCCTCGAGCGCGGCCAGCGCCGCATCTCTCTTGCCTTCGTAGTTGGTGTCGTACCAGCCGGTGGCGCCTTCGACCTCGACCACCGACATGTCGGTGAGCACGCCGAGGCCCCGCACCAGATCGACCGCGGTCACAAGACCGGCATCCAGACCGAAGGCGTCGCGAAACGACGGCATCACGGGTTGGAACCCCTGGCCCCAGAGCCAGATCTGGTTGGCCTGCAGCCCGAAGGGGGCCACGATCGCCCGGGAGGCGTCCATGACCTCCTGCAGGCGTGACGCCGCGGGTCCCGCCGGCCACACCGCAGGCTTGTCGGTGAGGTCATGGGGCGGGGCGCAGTCGGCGTCGGCCCAGTCGGCGGGCGCCACCATGATGTGGCGGTACTGCACGCCAGGATGGAACTCCAGGCCTTGGCCGGCGCCGCGTCCCAACTGTTCATCGAGGGCGGCGATCACGGCGGTGGCGTCGGGGGTACTGGGGTGGCCTCCGGCGAAGTCGACCATGGTGCCGTCCGCGCCCACGGTGACGAGGTTGCACCGGTAGGCGAGGCGGTCGGCGGGCAGTTTCAGCCCCAGTGCCGCTGCTTCGATGGGGGCGCGACCGGTGTGGTAGCGGGCCGGGTCGTAGCCCAGGATCGACATGTTGCCCACGTCGCTGCCGGGCGGCATGCCGGCGGGGATGACCGCCGCTCTGCCGACCTCCCCCCTCGCGGCCAGCGCAGCCAGCGTGGGCATGGCGGCCACCTCCAGGGGCGTGCGCCCTCCCAGTTCGGCCATCGGCTCATCCGCACAACCGTCGGGAACACAGACCACGTACTTCACGAGCTGCAGTCTGCCAGCGCCGGAGACCTCACCCGAATGCGGCACGCACTTCGGCGGCCAGCGCATCGATGTCGGCGGCGATGAGGCCGCATTTCTCGGGCCTGCCGAAGAGATCACCGAACCGCGCGGGCAGCGCGGGACGAGCTCCGGTGGCCTGCTCCACTGCGTCGGGGAACTTGGCCGGATGGGCGGTGGCCATGCACACCACCGGGCGGTCTCGGCCGAGACCGAGATCACGCGCCACCCGCAGACCCACCGCGGTGTGCGGATCGGCCAGGTAGCCCTCCTCGGCCCGCCGGCCGATCTCCTGCAGTGTCTCGGCGTCGGTTGCCCGGCCCGCGAGGAACCCCTCGGCGCGGGGTGCTTCCACCGAGCCCACGTCACGGAAACGGCGCAGCAGGGCGGCGGTGGCGGCACCGTCGCGGTTCATCAACTCGAACAGCAGACGCTCCTGGTTGGAGGAGATTTGGATGTCCATCGAGGGGCTCAGGGTGGGCCGCACCTCCTCGGCCACCATGATGCCGGTGGTGACCCACCGCGTGAGGATGTCATTGGCATTGCTGGCGATGACGAGCCGCTCGATGGGTGCCCCCATGTGCTTCGCATACCACCCCGCCAGGATGTTGCCGAAGTTCCCGGTGGGCACGACCACGTCGCAGGGACCCACCCGGCGGGTGGCTTCCACGTAGTACGGCATCTGGGCCAGCACCCGGGCCCAGTTGATCGAGTTCATGGCGCCGAGGCGGAGCTCGTCGCGCAGGGCTTCGTCGGAGAACAGGGCCTTGACCAGGTCCTGACAGTCATCGAAGGTGCCCTCCACCGCCAGGTTCACCACGTTGGGCTCGTCGACGGTGGTCATCTGCCGCCGTTGCACGTCGCTGACCCGCCCGGCCGGATGCAGCACCACGATCGACAGGTGGGCCCGGCCCACGCAGCCGGCGATGGCGGCCGAGCCGGTGTCGCCCGAGGTCGCCACCACGATCGTGCGACGATCGCCGCGGCGGGCCAGTTCGGCGTCCATGAGGCGGCCGACCAACTGCAGGGCCACATCCTTGAATGCGATGGTGGGACCGTGGAACAACTCCTGCACGTGGACCCCGTGACCGAGGTCGACGACCGGCACGACGTCGGGGTGTTCGAAGGTGGCGTAGGCCTCGGCGACCAACGCGTCGAAGTTCTCGAAGCCATCCACATAGGGCGTCATCACGGCACTGGCCAGGGCCGCGTAGCCCGCTTCCTCACCGGCCCGGAGGGCCGGGGTGGTGACCGGCACGTAAAGGCCGCCATCGCGGGCGAGGCCCTCGAGCACGACATCGGCGAAGCCCAACTCCGGGGCCGCGCCCCGGGTCGAGAGATAGCGCACGGTCAGGACACGACCCGCAGCAGGGAACCGATCCGGTCCACCGCGTCGAGCTCCCTCAGGTCGCGCAGCGTGGCCTGCACGTCGGCTTCGCGCGCCGTATGGGTGATGAAGATCAGACGGGCCTCCAGGCCGAGCCCCTCCTGTTCCATGGCCCGGATCGACACGCCGTGATCGCCGAACACCGACGCCACCGCGGCCAGCACACCGGGACGATCGGCCACCTCGATGTTGAGGTAGTACTCGCTGCAGGCATCGTCGATGGAGCGCATCGGCACCGTGGCCAGCGCCCCGACCGAGGGTGCCGAGCCGCGCTGCAGGTTGGCGGCCGCGTCGATCAGGTCGCCCAACACCGCGCTGGCCGTGGGATCGCCACCCGCGCCCCGGCCGTAGAACATGAGGTTCCCGACCGACTCACCCTCGATGAACACGGCGTTGTAGCTGTCTCGCACCGAGGCGAGGGGATGCGCCTTGGGCACCATGGCGGGATGCACCCGCACGGCCACCGAGTCCTCGATCTGCTCGGCGATGGCCAGCAGCTTCACGACGTAGCCGAGGCGGTCGGCGAAGGCGATGTCGATGGCGGTGATGCCGCTGATGCCCTCGTGGTAGACGTCGCCGGCCACCACGCGGGCGCCGAAGGCGATCGAGGCGATGATCGCCGCCTTGGCGCCCGCGTCATATCCCTCCACATCGGCGGTGGGGTCGCGCTCGGCGAACCCGAGCCGCTGCGCCTCCGAGAGCGCATCGCCGTAGTCGGCGCCGTCCTCGGTCATACGGGTGAGGATGAAGTTGGTGGTGCCGTTCACGATGCCCATCACCCGTGTGATGCGCTCGCCGACCAGCGATTCACGCAGGGCCCGGATGAGGGGGATGCCACCGGCGACGGCCGCTTCGAAGAGGAGGTCGACCCCGGCGGCGTCGGCCGCGGCGAACAGATCCGAACCGAAGTTGGCGAGCAGTTCCTTGTTCCCGGTGACAACCGGCTTCCCTGCCTGCAGGGCGGCGGTGATCAGTGAGCGCGCCGGCTCGATCCCTCCGATGAGTTCCACCACCACGTCGACCTCGGGATCCTCCACCAACGAGGCCGCATCGTTGACGAGCAGCCCGTCGGGCAGGTCCACGTCGCGTTCGCGTGACAGGGAGCGCACGGCCACCCGCACAACTTCGAGGTCGAGGCCGGTACGAGCCGTGATCTCCTTGCGTTGCGCCGCCAGGAGTCGCACCAGTGCGGCGCCGACGTTGCCGCATCCCAGGATGCCGATCCGAACTGTGTTCACCGTTGCGACCTCACTGGCGCCACGCTACCGACTGCCGGAGTCCGGTCGGGTCAGGGATTGCCCGCCGGCGCGTGGCTCAGCCGATGTCCTGGCGTAGCAGGTCGTCGTCGGTCTCGCGGCGCACGACCAGGCGCGCCTCACCGTCGCGCACGAACGCCACGGCGGGGCGTAGCACCTTGTTGTAGTTGGAACCCATGGAATGCCCGTAGGCGCCGGTCACCGGGGTGGCGAGGAGGTCTCCCACGGCCAGGTCGGCCGGCACCGACGCATCGCGCACGAGCAGGTCGCCGGACTCACAGTGCTTGCCCACGATGGTGACGGTGCGGTCGCGCGGTGCGA
Organism: Acidimicrobiia bacterium; assembly: GCA_031376015.1. Taxonomy (GTDB): domain Bacteria; phylum Actinomycetota; class Acidimicrobiia; order Acidimicrobiales; family JACDCH01; genus JANMIX01. The sequence goes on from JANMIX010000331.1 coordinate 9,636, forward strand.
ACGGGGCGCGGGGCAGGAAGGCCTCATAGCCGCTGCCGTAGAGCACCGGCCGGGGGTTGTCGCTCATCCCGCCGTCCACCGCCACGTAGGTGCGGATGCCGGGGATCTCCTTCACGGTGCCTATCTCGTAGACGGTCACCGCGGCCCCCGCCGCGATGATCCGCCCCGGTTCGGCGGTCACCCGCGCGGTGACCCCTGCACTTCGGCACGCGGAGAGGACCGAGGCCCCCCAGGCCGCGATGGGCAGCGTCTCCTCGCCATCCACGTAGGCGACGCCGGCGCCGCCGCCGATGGAGAACTCGGGCAGCGCGTGGCGATTGATGAACGGGGCGAGGATCTCCACCGCCTGATGGAAGAAGTCAGCCACGAACACCTGGCTGCCGATGTGCACGTGGATGCCCACGAGATCGACCTGGGGCATCCGCTGGGCCCGGCGCAGCGCGGCGTCGGCCATGTCGTCGCGGATCCCGAACCCGAATTTGGAGTCGGCCTGACCGGTGCGCACGAACTCATGGGTGTGCGCCTCCACCCCAGGGGTGATCCGCAGCAGGACCCTGGGTCGCGCCAGGCCCTTGTCGACAAGCGCCTCGATGCGGTCCAGCTCGTCGTGGCTGTCGACCACGATGCGGCCGACGCCCGCCTCGAGCGCCCGGCGCAACTCCCGGACGGACTTGTTGTTGCCGTGGAGCACCAGCCGCTCGGCGGGGACGCCGGCGCTCAACGCCACATGCAGTTCGCCACCGGTGGCGACGTCGAGGTCCATGCCCTCCTCGTGGGCCAGTCGGGCCATGGCCACGCACAGGAACGCCTTGGTGGCGTAGGCGGCACCGTCGGGGAACGCCTCCACGGCCTGGCGGCAGCGGGTACGGAGATGGGCTTCGTCGTAGACGAACAGCGGTGTGCCGAACTCGGCGGCCAGATCCTGCAGCGAGCAGCCGCCGATGCGCAGCCACCCGTCGGGGCCTTCGGCGGCGGTGTCGGGCAGGAGGTGCCGGGGAAGAGGGTTGGTCACCGGGGTGTCTTCACGGGGGGTCACATGGCGTCGGGCGCGCCGACACCCAACAGATCGAGACCGATGACGAGGCCCGTGCGGGCCGCCTCCACCAACCACAGGCGGGCCTGGGTGACCTCCGGTGGGACATCACCGATGACGTAGCAGTCGTGGTAGAAGCCGTGCACGCAGCGGGCCAGGTCCCGTACCCAGGTGGTGATGCGATGGGGCGCCCGATCGAGACAGGCACCACGCACCTCCTCGCCCAACAACGACAGGCTGCGCAGCAGGTCGAGCTCACGCTCGTGCACCAGCAGCGACAGGTCGACCTCCGCTCGGGGCCGCCGTTCGACGCCGGCTTCGGC
>JANMIX010000353.1:0-4259 GCA_031376015.1 Acidimicrobiia bacterium
GTCGGGCACGTCGGGATCGCCGTACTCGGGGATCCAGAGGCGGGCGATGAGGAAGCGGTGGAAGCGCACCATGTCGGTGAGCGGCACCGCACACACGACCGCGGCGCAGAGGTCGGGGCGCTGCACGGTGGCGGCGGCCACCAACAGCCCACCGTTCGAACCTCCCCTGATGGCCAGTTGGTCGGGGGTGGTGAGGTTGTTCGCCACCAGCCAGTCGGCCGCGGCGTGGAAGTCGTCGAAGACCCGTTGTTTGTGTTCGCGCATGCCGGCCTGATGCCAGGCTTCGCCTTCCTCCAGGCCACCACGGATGCAGGCCACCGCGAAGCGGCCGCCGGTCTCGACCCAGCGAGCGGCCAGCGCGCTGTAGGCGGGCGAGTTCACGATGGCGAACCCGCCGTACCCGTTCAGCAGTGTGGGGCGCGGCTCGTGCGCGGGCACACCGGTCGGGCTGATGACGAACAGGGGGATGAGGGTGCCGTCGTTGGAGGGATAGTCCAGTTGCTGCACCTCGAAGGCCGAAGTGTCGGGGCCTCCGGGGAGGTCGCTGAAGGCCCTGAGATCCACGCTGCCCGCCTCGAGACGCCACAGCCCGTTGGGGCGGGTGAACGAGGTGAAACCCACCACGGCGGTGCCGCTGTCGGGATCCGCGCTCAACCCCGTGACCGATCCGACCTCGGGCAGAACGATGTCGTGGCCGGGGGTCGAGTCGTGGGTGCCCTCGCCGAGCGGGTAGGCGCGTAGCCGGCCGACCGCACGGTGGCTGGACGCCACCACCAATCGGTCGGGTCCGGCGAGGGCGACGGCTTCGATGACCTCGGCCCCCTCGGCCACCAGCGTGTGCCACCGCTCCGGTCCGCCGGTTGCGTCCCGTAGGTTGACGGCCACCGCGCGGCCCCGGGGAGCATCGAGGTTGGTGTGGCCCACGAGACGATCGCGTGCCAGGTCGAAGCCCAGCCACGTGACCGCCTCGACGCCTTCGACGACGGTGGTGCGGGCCCGATCGGGTGTCTGCAGATCTATCAGGTGCACGTCGCTGCGCGACCAACCGACCTGCACGTGCACCAAGGCATAGCGGCCGTCGCGTCGCACCGACACTTCCGGCCAGGCGGTGGGATCGGGCAGGTCGTCGAGGAGGATCTCGTCGTCCTCCCAGGCCTCGCCGACCCGGTGCAGGAAGACGTGACGGTCGTAGTCGCCGCCGGTGGCGTAGCGGGTGTAGGCGAACCCCGAGGAGTCGGGCAGCCACCCGATGGAGGCGGCGCGGGTGTGGGGGATCTCGTCGCCGGTGTGCGCGCCGGTGCGCCGGTCGAGCACCCGCAACGTCGAGCGCTCGTCGCCGGCCAGTGACGTGCCATACGCCACCAGGTTCCCGTCGCGAGAGGGCCGGTACCAGTCGATGGCGGCGGTGTCGTCACCGTGGAGCACGGCGGGGTCGAGCACCACCACCGGATTGCGGGGACCCTCGCCCGAGACACCGAGTGGCCGGGCGCACAGCACCGCCTGTTCGTGGTCGCCGAAGCGGTCGAGGGAGAACACCGTGCCCGCCTCCACGACGGGTCCACTCGCGGCGCCGGCGCGCAACAACTCCTCGACGCGGCGGCGGTGAGCCTCCCTGTCGGGCGCGGCGTCGAGCACCGAGCGGGTTCGGGCGTTCTGGGCGTTGGCCCAGTCGCGGACCTCGGGGGCGTCGCCGTCCTCCAGCCAGCGGTAGGGATCGGGCACGGCCACGCCGTGCACGACCTCGCCTGCGTCGTCGACCCGGGTCGGCGGTGCAGGCGGGAACGGCAAGCTCAGCTGCCCTTCTTGCCCGCGTTCGGCTTGCGGCCGTGATTCGCCTTCGAGGTGCGAGCCTTGATCTTCTTCTTCATCGTCTTCTTCGACACGGGGTGCCACGCTACCGGGTGCGGTGCCCGGCGGTACCAGCCGGGCTTTCCTGGCTCAGGCGTTCAGCCGGCGTGCGACGCGGTCCAGGCCAGCAGGTCGTCCGCGGGCAGGGCATTGACGATGTCGTCGACCTCGATGCCGTGGCGGGCGGCCTTGTCGCACCCATAGGGCTGCCACTCGAGTTGGCCGGGGGCGTGGGCATCGGTGTCGATGGACACCTTGCAGCCCCATTCCAGAGCCAGGGCCAGCAACTCATCGGGGGGATCCTGGCGTTCGGGCCGGCAGTTGATCTCCACCGCGGTGTCGAACTGGGCGCAGGCGGCGAAGACGATCTCGGCGTCGAAGGTGGACGGCGGGCGACCGCGGCCACCGGGACCGGGCACCTTGCGGTTGGTGCAGTGTCCGAGGATGTCGACGTGCGGGCTGGCTACGGCCATGACCATCCGCCGGGTCATCTCGGGGCCGGGCATGGCCAGCTTGGAGTGCACACTGGCCACCACCACGTCGAGCTCGCCCAGCAGCTCGTCGGCCAGGTCCAGGGCGCCGTCGAGGAGGATGTCGACTTCCATCCCGGTCAGGATCCGGAACGGTGCCAGCTCCTCGTTGAGCCGGCGCACCTCCACCAGTTGCTCGGCCAGACGTTCCGCCGACAGCCCGTGGGCCACGGTGAGGCGGGCCGAGTGGTCGGTGAGCACCAGGTACTCGTGACCCAGCGCCATGGCTGTGCGGGCCATCTGCTCGATCGTGGCCCCGCCGTCGGACCAGTCGGAATGGGTGTGGCAGTCGCCCCGCAGCGCGGCGCGGATGGCACCGCCCTCACCGATCGCCACGGTGCTCTCGCGGTCGAGCTTGTCGAGATAGGGCGAGGGCCGGCCGGCCAAGGCGTCGGCGATCACCGAGCCGGTGGCCGGCCCGATGCCCGGGAGTTCGGTGAGCCGGCCCTCGGCGTGCAGCGTGGCCAGTTCGTCGGCCGGGGTGGCCTGCACGATTTCAATGGCCCGCCGGAACGCCTTCACCTTGGGAGCCTCGGCCAGCCCGCGATCGAGCAGATAGACGGCTCGCTCGAGAGCGCTGACGGGGTCCATGGGGGGTCAGGTTACGCTCGGCCCCTCCATGGAACGCTTCGGCTTCGTCGGCCTACCCAATGCGGGTAAGTCCTCCCTCTACAACGCACTGGCGGGCGGTGGCGCGCTGGCCGCGCCGTATGCGTTCGCTACCACCGACCCCAACGTGGGGGTGGCGAAGGTGCCCGACCATCGCCTCGAGGCCCTGGCCGTCATGTCGAAGTCGCGCAACGTGGTGCCCGCCAGCGTGCAGTTCGTGGACATCGGCGGTCTGGTCGAAGGCGCGTCCAAGGGCGAGGGCCTGGGCAACCGGTTCCTCGCTCACATTCGCGAGGTCGACGCGGTGGTGTACATCCTGCGGGCCTTCGCCGACGACGACGTGCCCGGCCCCGCCGATCCCCTGGAGCATCTGCGGGTGGTCGAACTGGAGCTCACCCTCGCTGATCTGGAGACGGTCGAGAGCCAGATCGAACGGCGCCGCAAGGCGGCCAAGCAGGACCGGACCGTGGCCGAGGAGGTGGCCGCCGCCGACCGGGCGCTGGCCATCCTCGGGGAGGGCACCCCGCTGTACCGCGGTGACCTCAGCGCCGAGGACCGCGCCGCGTTGCGCAATTGGTTCCTGCTCACCAACCGCCCCGTGATGGCGCTGGTGAACGTGGCCGAGGATCAACTGGGTGACGTGGACGCCGTGGTGGCCCCGGTTGCGGCCGAGCTGGGGGACCGCGCCGAGGTGCTGGGCATGTGCGTGCAGCTCGAAGCCGAGGCCGCCATGCTCGACGGCGCTGACCGGGCCGAGATGCTCGAGGCGTTGGGCCTGGGCGAGGGGGCGCTGCCGCGCTTCGTGCACTCGGCGTACCACCTGTTGGGGCTGCGCACGTTCCTCACCACCGGCGAGAAGGAGAGCCGGGCCTGGACGTTCCGCGCCGGCCAGAAGGCGCCCCAGTGCGCCGGCGTGATCCATACCGACTTCGAGCGGGGCTTCATCCGGGCCGAGGTCATCCGCTGGGACGAGCTGATCGAGCTGGGCTCGTGGTCGAAGGCCCGCGACGTGGGCAAGCTGCGGGTCGAGGGCAAGGACTATGTGGTCGCCGACGGCGACGTCATGGAGTTCCGCTTCAACGTGTAGCAGGGGTTTCGCGGACTGCGATGTTTGAGCCGAAGTGCCTCTGAGCTGGTCGTATTGCTCGACACGTGCAGGACACATTCGCTGCATCGCGCCGCCAGGGATTGACCGCGCTAGGACTCGAACCGAGCTTCTGCGGCAGCCAGTAGTTGCTCGGCCCAGCGGACGGAGCTCGCTGCGTCGGTGGC
>JANMIX010000205.1:0-4274 GCA_031376015.1 Acidimicrobiia bacterium
GCGCGGCTGGTACTCCACCAACATCCTGGGCAACCGCGACGGCGAGGTGCTCGATGACCCCGAGAATTTCAAGTCGAAGGAAGTCTCCAAGCTCGGGGTGATCGACACCATCCTGCAGCCCGAGGCCTATCCCGACATGTACGGCAACATCGACCACGTCGTGCGCATCAACTACTACCCGCCTCGGGGCGACAACAAAGAGGGCTGGGACGCCATCGACATCTTCGGGTGGATGGGATACCCGATGCAGATCAAGGTGAACTTCCTGTGCCGGGACTCGATCCTGGCCGCCCCCCTGGTGTTGGATCTCGCGCTCTTCTTCGACCTGGCCGCCCGGGCCGGCGAGAAGGGTGTGCAGGAGTGGCTGAGCTTCTACTTCAAGGCCCCCATGGTGAACTCCGGACCCGACGGCAAGGCGCTCGACCCCGAGCACGACATCTTCATCCAGCAGATCAAGTTGAAGAACACACTGCGCCAGTGGATGGGCGAGGAACCGGTCACCCACTCCGAGGCGTGAGGTCGGCGGACCGGGGCCCCAGGGTCAGCACCTCGTCGGCCGTGTCGAGCACGTCGGGCTGATGGCTCACCAGCAGCACCGCGGGGCCGACCTCGGTGCGCAACTGGTGCAACAGGACGGCCACGGTCGCCGCGTCCAGGTGCAGGGTGGGCTCGTCGAGCACCAGCACGTCCGGATGCCGTAACAAGGCCCGGGCGATGGCGAGCCGCTGGCGCTGACCGCCCGACAGGCGCACCCCGTCGTCACCGATGCGGGTGGCGAGGCCGTCGGGCAACTCCGCCACCACCGCGTCGGCCCCGGAGATGCGCAGTGCCTCCTGCAGCGGCCCGTGGTGGATGCCGAGGCGCAGGTTCTCCTCCACGGTGCCGGGGCTGAACACCGGGTGCTGGGCCACCACACCGATGCGTGCCCGCAGATCGCGGATGCGCACTTCCTCGTAGGTCCAACCGTTGACCCGCACCTCGCCGGCGGTGGGTCGGTACAGGCCCAGGAGCAGGTGCACGACGGTGCTCTTACCCGACCCGTTGGGTCCCGCCACACCCAGCACATGTCCGCGCTCGAGGTGCAGGCTCAGGTCGGTGATGATGGCGGAGCGGCCCGGATACCCGAAATGGACCTGGTCGAAGTCGACACTGTGGATCGACAGCACCGGGGTCGTGCCCGTGTAGGGCTCGTGGTCGGCCGCCTCCAGGAACGCATCGATATGGTCCATGGCCACGGCACCCTCGTGGATAAGTGCGGTGGACTTGGCCAGTTGGGACACCGGTCGCCTCAGCAGACCGAAGGCGGCGTAGAAGGACACGAGGGCGCCGACCTGCAACCGGTCGTCGATCACCAGCAGTCCGCCGACCACGAGAATGGTGGTGGCCACCGCCGCCCCCGCGGTCAATTGGGCGCCGTCGTGCGCCGCGTTGAGCACCAGCATGCGGCGGCCGTCACGCTCGAGGTTCCCGATCAGGACCGCCTGCTGGGCTCGCACGACGTCGTGCGTGCCGTCCATCCGGATCATCTCGTCACTGCGCAGCAGACGGAACACACCCGCGGAGACGCCCTCGAACGCCTGGTGGAAGCGGACCACCGCCTGGGTGCGGCGCCGGCGGAAGACCGTGTGGGTGAACACGACCATCGGGACCAGGGCCGCGGTGACCAGTGTGAGGATGGGGTTGACGATGAGGAGCGCCACGACCAGGCCGGCGGCGGTGAGCACCGCGGGGAGTGAATCGCTCAGCAGGGTGGTGGCCAGCTCGTCCATGCGGCCGGCGTTGGAGACGAGCACGTCGTGGAGCTGTGCCTCATCGGCGTCGGTGTGGAACTGGCGCGAGGCATCGACGAGGCGATCGGTGCAGAGGCGGCGGAATCGGGCGGTGCCGTGGCGGGTGACGCGCATGATGGCGGCCTTGGCCAGGATCCCGTAGACGATCGACGCGGTCGTGCAGGCCAGCACGCCGATCGAGGACCAGATCAGCACGCTGCGGTTTTTGCGGGGCAGCCCCGCGTCGATGGCGTGCGCCACCAACCATGGCACCGGGATCACCAGGGCCGACTCGATGACGGCGGCCAGTAACCCGATCACCAGCAGCAGGCGGCGGCCCGCGAACACGGCCCGGTGCGCCCACAGCGCACGTATCCCGTTCAGCACGGTGCGACTCCGGAGCCGTTGCTCACCGCCGGACCCATCCACGGCGGTGCGGGGTCACTCGAGCAGACGCGGGACGAGGCGAGCGCGTGTGGGCGCCGTAGCCTGCAGCGCATGTCGAGCGCCGTGCTGCACACCATGCCTCTGGGTGTTCCGTGGCCCACCATCGACCCCTTCCTCTTCTGCGTTCACCATCATGATGCGTACCCGGCCGGCAACGGTCACTTCGGGCCGGCGGCGTCGCTGCAGGGTCGGGATCTGGGTCAGGATTTCGAGGGCATCGACGGCTGGCGGATGTACCACGGGATGACCGTCCCGGGCTTCCCCCAACACCCACATCGAGGATTCGAGACCGTCACCTATGTGCGTCGCGGTCTCATCGACCACTCCGATTCGCTCGGCGCGGCGGCCCGCTTCGGCCGCGGTGACGTGCAATGGCTCACCGCCGGCGCAGGCATCGTGCACTCCGAGATGTTCCCGCTGCTCGACGTGGACGGACCGAACCCGTTGGAACTGTTCCAGATCTGGTTGAACCTGCCCGCCAACGACAAGATGGTTGAGCCGTACTTCTCGATGCTGTGGGATCACATGATCCCGCGCCGCCCGGTGCTCGACGCCCATGGCCGGTCCTCCGAGATCACCGTGGTGGCCGGGCGCTTCGCCGATGCCGGGGCTTCGGCACCTCCGCCCGACTCGTGGGCCGCTCGAGCCGACAGCGACGTCGCCATCTGGCATCTACGGCTCGACTCTCACGCCGAGATGGTCCTGCCACCGGCGCAGCCCGGGTCGAACCGGGTGCTGTACCTCTTCCAGGGCCCCGGGGCGAAGATCGACGGCACCGTGGTCGGGGCCTACCAGGGCGCGGTGGTCCAGGCCGACGTGGAGTTGCCGGTGGTGGCCGGCGACGCCGACGTGGAAGCGCTCGTGCTGCAGGGCCGGCCCATCGGCGAGCCCGTCGCGCAGTACGGACCCTTCGTGATGAACAACCGCGCACAGATCCAACAGGCCTTCGAGGACTATCAGCGCACCGCGTTCGGCGGCTGGCCGTGGCCCGACGCTGGGCCCTTGCACGGTGCGGACGCGGGACGCTTCGCCCGCCACGCCGACGGCCGGATCGAGCGGGTCGACGCCCACGTGTGAGGCGCGCCGGGCACGGCGCCCCCATGAGTACCCTCCGCAACGACGCGGGCCGCCCGGCCGGCGTCGGGGGAGAGGGATTCGTGGCAGGTGAGGACACAACGACCCGGGACACGACGACGCAGGACGGTGCAGGTCGATGGGAGAGCACCGCGGCATGGCGCGAGCTGATGACCACCATGCAGAGCATCGACGATCGGTTCCTTCAGGGCGACAAGGCGGTGACCGACGAGCAGTCGGTGGCGGAGGGCTACCGCTTCCTGGCCACGATCTTCGCCGTGGCGATGGACATCTACCTCTTCAGCGACCCGGCTCGGCCCCGCTTCTTCGACATCAACACACCCGATCGGCGGGACCGCATGTGGGGCGGCGACAACAACGACGCGTACTACTGCTTCGCCCCGGTCGACCCGGCCCGTACCTACCGGGTGTGGGGCACCGCCGGTGACAGCGCCTACTTCTCGCTCACGGTCTACAACGAGCCCGAACCGGGTCAGTGGTCGAACCGGGTGGTGGGCATCGTGAACGACCATGACCTGGCGATCGACGCCCGCGGTGGTTTCGAGTTCTGGATGGGGCCGGAGCGGCCCGGCGGTTACGACGGTCCCTTCATCCGCCTCGACGAGGACGCGGCCGCGGCGGTGACCCGCGACTACGTCGTGCACCCGGCCAGCGACGCCCGGGTGCAGTGGCATATCGAGAGCCTGGATCCTCCCGCCGTCCATCGCAGCAGCGACGCCGTGACTGCCCGGGGGTTGCGGGCCGCCCAGCGCTGGATCCTCGAGCAGTTCGCCATCGTGCCCATCCCCGTGCAGGCGCCGGCCGAGACGAACCGCACCACCGAAGGCCACAACTCGCCCGTGGGCGCCAACGTCATGGCCGAGCCCTATCAGGTGCCCGATGCCAACTACGGCTGGTCGGCCCGCGACGCCTGCTACAGCTTCGGCACCTACTCCTTGCAGCCCGAGGAGGCACTGGTCGATC
>JANMIX010000418.1:0-1719 GCA_031376015.1 Acidimicrobiia bacterium
CATGGATCGGATCCCAGCCGGAGTGCAGCCGCCGTGGGCGCCGCAGAAGTGTCGGACCTCGGTGAAGGCGCCTGGCTCCTCGACGCCCCCGCCACCCTGCCTTCACTTCCGCCCGTTTGGGCGCCCGCCGCGCCCGCCGCGCCAACCGCCATTGACGGCGAGGTGGCGTTGACGGCGGTCCCCGAGGTGCTGCGCCACCTCGGGGGTGCCGAACAGGGTGCGCACCGGCAGGTCTGCATGGGCTTCGTGCAGGTGCAGCAGGTGGACGAGTTCCTGGAACGGCACGGACCCGAGCGCACCGCAGAGGCGCTGGAGACGGTCGCCTTCGAGGTGCAGACGAGCGCCGCTCAGCACGACGTGGCCCTCTTGTCGAGCGACGTTGACATCGGCGCCATCAAGTTCATCTTCACTGCGGGGGCGCCGGTGGCAACCGGTGCCGACATCGACCGGATGCTGGCCGCCGCGCACCAGTTGATCGACGCCGACCTTCCGCTCCCTCTACGGGTGGGTGTCAACGCGGGACGAGTGTTTGCAGTGGAACTGGGCAGCCCGCAGCGACGCTTCTACACGGTGCTGGGCGACGCGGTGAACCTCGCAGCTCGGCTCATGGCACGGGCAGAACCCGGCATGGTGCTGGTGTCCGACGCCACCTTGGCGCTGGCGCGCACCCCGTTCGAACGAACGGCGCTCGAGCCCTTCCCGGTGAAGGGCAAGCGGGATCTGATCCACGCCTCGGCCCTGGGGGCACCCACGCAGGAGCACCGCGAGTACACCGCTCGCCGTCTGTTCGGACGGGACCGGGAGCGCCAGAAGCTGCTGACGGCGCTCCAGGCCGTCACCGCAGGCCAGCCGGCCATGATCGAGTTGATCGGCGACGCCGGCACCGGCAAGTCCACCCTGGTCGACGACCTCGTGGTTGCCGCCAGCGATCTGCCCCTGCTGCGGGTGGAAGGTGGCATCTACGCGGCGGCCAGCCCCTACTTCGCCATGCGCACCCCCCTCCGCAACGGACTCGGTCTCGACGCGGCCGCACCGGATTCCGCGGTCATCGCCAAACTGGAGGCAGTTCTTCCGGCCGACCTGCTGCCGTGGCTGCCGCTGATCGGGCCGGTGTTCGGCGTCACGATGCCCGACACGGAGGCGACGCGTTCGGTGACCGCCCAGTTCCGCCGCCTCCGTGCCCACTCCCTGATCGCCGACATCCTCGCCGGTGCGCTCGCGACCCCCGCGGTGGTGATCATCGAGGACGCCCACTGGCTGGATGAGGCCACCGGCGAGCTCCTGAACTACCTCTTCGGCGTATTCGCGGAGCGACCGTTCCTGACCGTCGTCGCCCGCCGGCCCGGCGCCACTTCGGTGGAGATGCCGGCGCGAGCGACGACGCTCACCCTCGGACCGCTCGACATCGAGGCCGCCACTGCGCTGGTGAGCGGCGACGGCGACGAACGGCTCCCGCCCGATGTGGTGGCCGCACTGGTGGCCCGCGGCGGCGGAAACCCGCTCTTCCTGCAGGAGCTACGCACCGCTGCGCTGGCGGGCACGTCGGTGGACGAGCTCCCCGACGGCATCGAACGCCTCATCGCCGCGCGTATCGACACCTTGCCACCCGACAGCCGGGACCTGTTGCGAGCGGCCAGCGTCCTGGGCGCTGAGTTCTCCGACGACCTGCTCGGAAAGCTCGCGCAAGAGCCGGCGCTCGACCCGGGGGCGGTGACACGG
>JANMIX010000426.1:0-2258 GCA_031376015.1 Acidimicrobiia bacterium
CTCCAAGGCGGTCGCCGGCCACACCAACGGCACCGTGTATGTGCTCGGCCACGCCAACGGCGACCTCCTGGCCGCCGCCCGGGCCGCCCAGACCGCGGGTGCCCAGGTGCGGGCCACCTTCGGGCTGATCAACACGGTCGCCTTCTCGGCGCCAGCCTCCAAGATCAGCCAGATCGCGGCCCGGCCCGAGTTCGCCAAGCTGGATCTCGACGACGTCGATCAGCTGCTCTCGATCGATACCAAGACGGTCGCCGTCCCCTACGGCGACCAGACCAAGCGAGGCACGCACGACATCGGCGCCGACCAGGCCTGGGCCGGCGGGGTCACCGGCTCCACGGTGACGATCGGCATCGCCGACTCGGGCATCGACTCGAGCCACGGTGACCTCGGTCCGAAGATCACCAACTTCCGCGACTGCACCCAAGTCGCACCCAACATCTTCCCGGGGCTGCTCAGCGACACCGCCCCGGGCGTGCCCAGCCTGGCCGGCGAGAACATCGGTAACTGCCGCGACACCAACGGCTACGACGACAACGGCCACGGTTCCCACGTGTCGGGCATCGCGGCCGGAAGTGCCGCCCAGAATCCCGCCCTGCCCGGCGTGGCCCCCGCCGCCAAGCTGGCCGGAGCCAAGGTGTGCCTCGCGGCAGGGAGTTGCCTCAACTCCGGCGTCATGGAGGGCATGATCTACCTCGCCACTCCCGCCAAGTTCGGTGGGGCCGGGGCCGATGTCATCAACATGAGCCTGGGCGGTGGCCGCTTCGTCGCCGCCTGGATCTTCGGCGCCAGCCAGGAAACCAACAGCGACACCGAGACGATGCTGGCCAACGCACTGGCGGAGACCTACAACGTGGTGTTCGCCATCGCGGCGGGCAACAGTGGTCCCACGCTGCAGAGCGTTGGCTCGCCCGGCGTGGGCAGCCAGGTGCTGAGCGTCGGCGCGTCGGTGACCGACTTCGATCTCGACGCCACCACCGCCCAGACGCTGCACGGCGTGAACGGCATGGTTCGACCCGAGGCCGCGGTAGCCAACGGCGGTCCGGGCCGGGCCCTCGCCTCGTTCTCCTCCCGCGGCCCCACCGGTGACCGCATCATCAAGCCCGATATCACCGCTCCCGGTGCCTACTACGTGGCCGCCGAGTCGAGCACCGGTGCTGAGGTCCGCGCGGTGGACGCCCTCTCCGGCAACCACTACGCCGCCGACACGAAGTACGCCGTGCTGTCGGGCACCTCGATGGCCACCCCCGCCGCCGCGGGCGCCGCCGCCCTCGTGATCGACGGCTACCGCAAGGCCAACAGCGGCGCCACCCCCGCCTACTTCGTGACCAAGGCGGCGCTGGCCAACACCGCCGTTCCCGACGCCTTCGAGGGTCCCGTGACCGGGCTCATCTCCGGCATCAAGTCGCACTACGGGGGGATGAAGCCCGCCGATCTGTTCCCGCTGCGCAACGACACCGCCGCCGGGGCCACCTCGAACTACGTCGGCGTCACCGGTGAGGGTGCCGGCCGGATCAACATCCCCGCCGCCATCGCTGCGGCCACCTCCGGGGTCACGATGTACACCCCGCTCAGCCGCAACGCCGACGGCTCGCTGGCCAAGAACGCCCGCCAGCCCTCCTGGGCCATGGACTCGATCGTGCCGGGGAGTTCCAAGAGCCAGTACTTCGTGGTGCAGGGCGGCCCCAACATGACCGGCGTGGCCTCGCTGACGTTCGCGGCAGGCGCCACCAAGGAGGCCGAGGGCGTGCTCAGCGCCGACCCCCGCTGGTTCAAGATCGGCAAGGCCACCACCACGCCGGGCGGCAAGTCGGGCGTCGTCGCCACCCTGACCGTGCCCGCCGGCACCGCGCCCGGCATGTACACCGCCGCCATCGCGGGAACCGCCGACCTGGGCAACGGGGTGGTGCAGCACCTGCGCCTGCCGGTGAGCTTCTTCGTGCCGCTGTCGGCGCCGTCCATCGAGGGCCCGGTGTGGGCCAGTGCCGAGACCGACTACTCCATCGTGGGAGCCGAGAACCCGGTGGGTGACATCACCACCGACTGGGTGATGTTCCCGATGACGATCCCGGCCGGCGCCACCAACGTCACCCTGTCGATCTATGACAAGGCCGATGCGGCGCACATGGACGTGTTCGTGTTCGACGCCAACGGCGAGGAGATCGACTCGACCGTCAGCAGCAACATCGACGCCGACGTACCCGCCGATGCGGCCTACGCGCCCACGACGGCCAGCTCACCCAACGAGGTGACCATCCTCG
>JANMIX010000208.1:0-1607 GCA_031376015.1 Acidimicrobiia bacterium
CCCGGCGACGCGCCCGCCGCGCGATCCTGGGCCGGTGGATCCCTCCCGCTTCGCCTGCCCCCGATGCCAGACCGATGTACAGGAGGACTTCTACGGGCCCTGCCACTCCTGCCGCGACGAGCTGCGAGCGGCCTTCGCCGCCGAAGCCCACGCAGTGGAGGTCACGGCCTTCGAACCCGCCATGCACGTGACTCCCAACGCGGTGGCCCTCAAGGACTGACTGGCCTCGCAGCCGAGGCGCCGGCGGCCTGCCGTACAACGCCGGCGCCAACGCAAGCGCACACGCCAACGCAGGTTCAGTGCCAGCGGATCGAGCGGGGCCGCAGCCGGGGACCGTATCGGGGGGCGGCGACGCCGGTGGCCTCCAGGAGGCGCACGACCCGACCGCGGTGGCCCGGCCAGGGAGCCAGTAGCTCCAGCATCCGCTCATCGGTGCCCCGCGGCTCACCGGCCAGGTTCCAGGCCACGAGGTTGGGCAGGTGGAAGTCGCCGACACTCACGGCGTCGGCATCACCGGCCACCACCGAGACGACCTCGGCGACGGTCCAGGGCCCGATGCCAGGGATGGCCGACAGCCGCGCGGCCAACGCCGCCGGCGACTCCTGCAATGCATTCTGGAGCCGATCGGCGTCGGCGGCCACGGTGCGCACCACCCGGGCCCGCCGGCGCTCGACCCCGAGGAGATGGAACTCGTGGTCGGCCAGCGCAGCCAGCCAGGCGGGGTCGGGAGGCAGGAGCATGCCCGCCGATCCGGCCGGCCCTGGGGCGGGTTCGCCCGCCAGACGTACCAACCCCACCCAGGAGCGCTTCGCCTCCAGCCCGGTGACCTTCTGGCCGAAGATCGTCGGCACGAGCCGTTCCAGTACACGCGGGGTGCGTGTCATGCGCAGTGACGGCCGCAGACGGGCAGCGGCCATCACCACCGGATGCGGCGAGGGATCGAAGGACGACACGTCGTCGAGCGCGCCGGCCATCCCTGGGGCTCGCTCCAGCAGCCAGCCTCCACCAGGGCCCCACGCCCGAGCCTCCAGAACGGCGCGGGTCCCCGTCGGCAGATCCGGTCTGGCCGGTGCCGGGTACCCGCCCCCACGGCGCAATGACACGACGCGTAGATGGATGGTGCCCGGGCCCTCGGGGGTGCGGCTCGCCCGCCACCAGCCGTCGGGGGTGAGGCGTTGCACCGGGTCGCCCCGACCCACGCCGAGCGGCCCGAGGGTCGCCGCCAGGTCGGGGACGAAGTCCATCGGGAAGTCCCTGCGGGTCGATCCTTCGAGCACCGTCGCGGCGGGGACGGTCGAGGGGAGCACCGCCTCATGTTGACCGGCGCGGCAGTCGGCCGCACAGTGAGCTTCGAAGTGCCCGCGACGACAGCGCCGGTGGTCGCACGCTCTGGAACAGTGGGTCCGTGTGGCGACGCCGAACTGGAGAACGGACCCGGGGCTATCCGCGGTCATCCAATGGCGCATCATCCTCACATCTGTGGTGGCAGCTCGACGGGGTCGACGACCCGGTGCGGGAGGTGGAGGTGGGATGCACGATCGAGTCCCTGCCGGTCCACCGTGATCTCGTGTTCTGGGCACTGCAGGCCGGCTTCGTGGACGCCGCCG
>JANMIX010000443.1:0-13787 GCA_031376015.1 Acidimicrobiia bacterium
TGAAACTGCTGCAGGTGCTTCCCCTGTTGCGAAGCGGTGCCGCCTCGCAGCACGCGGTGAGCGACGAAGAACTCGCTCTGGCCTGCGGCAGCCACCGCGGCGAACCGGGCCATCTCGAAACGGTGGCGAATTGGCTCCGCCGGCTGGACCTGAACGGGACATCGCTGCGCTGCGCCGCGGAGGTGCCGGAGGGCCTCCCCGCGGAGACAGCGCCGAGTCGGCTCGCACACAACTGCTCCGGCAAGCACACAGGCTGGCTGACCCTTGCTCGCCACCTCGGGGCGCCGGTGGAGCGTTACCTCGATTCGGAGGGTCCGGTACAACGGCTGGTGCTCGACACGCTCGCCCAGGCGTGTGGCGTACGCCTATCCGCTGATCGGGTCGTCATCGACGGGTGCAGCGCGCCAGCACCGTGTCTCACCATGACCGAACTGGCGCGCGGCACGGCGACGCTGCTGGCGGTCGACGCTGGCGCCGCCGAGCGTCGGGTGCTGAACACGATGGAACGGCACCCCTGGTTCGTGGGAGGCACCGGACGGTTCGACACCCGGCTGATCGAACACACAGAGGGACGCACACTCAGCAAGGTCGGCGCGGACGGCGTGCACGTGGCGCTGTTGCGAGATCAGGGCCTCGCAGTTGCCGTCAAGGCCACGGACGGTTCGAGCCGCGCGAGCGAAGCCGGCCTCACCCATCTGCTGGTCGAACTCGACGGGCTGGCACCCGAGGCCGCCGCCGAACTGTGTGACCAGACGGTGCGGGACGATGAAGGTCAGCCGGTCGGCAACGTCGTTGTGCGCCCCCTCAGCAGCCGGACCGCTTGAGGCGCAATCGCAAGGTCGGTGCCCTCAGACGGACACGTCGAGGTTCCAGCCCTCGAGCAGACCCGAGCGTGCGAAGTCGACCCAATCGCCCTCGGGCACGAACGGGTTGCACGGTGTGGGCACGACCAGAGGCGCAGTGCCCAGCGCCGGCAGCGTCGGGTCGTAGTTCGCCGGATCGAAGGTGACGGCGAGGTCGGCGATGTCGGTGCTGTTGTCCCGCGAGGTGCTGCTGATGCGATCGAGTCCGAAGACCGACTCGATCAACTTGGGGATGGAGGAGTGGTCGAAGGTGGCTGAGCTCACCCGCGGGTTGCGGGGATCGCCTTTGGTCCACGGCGACGCGACGATGGTGGGAACCCGCAGTCCGAGCAGCGCCTTGCCGTCGACCAGATCGGTATCGAGGCCCGACGATGCATCGTGCACGCGGGGCGGGGCCACATGGTCGAAGAACCCGCCCCACTCGTCGTAGGTGATGATGAAGACGGTCTTCGCCCACAACGGCGAGTGAGCGACCGCGTTGAACACCGACTGCATGAAATGTTCGCCCACCCGGATGTCCGCGTGGGGATGGTCGTCACCGGACGAGCCGGTGTTGCCCTCCTCGAGGGCACGAGGGTCGACGTACACGACGTTGGGCAAGGTGCCCGCAGCAGCGTCGGCATAGAACTTCTCGATGCGGTGGGTGATGGGGATGTACTTCTGCCACCACCGCGCCGTGGTGGGCAGATCCTGGAAGTAACAGGCTCCCGTCACCTCTCCGTCGGTGTCGGCGATGCGATCCCAGATGGTCGGCAGGGTCGACTGATTGAACGAGTTGGACAACCGATCGGTGGCCGCCGCGTGGACGAACATCCGGTTCGGGAACGTCGAGGTGAGCGTCGAACAGAAGTAGCGGTCGCACACGGTGAAGTTGCGGGCCAGCGAGTTGAACCAGGGCCGCGCCGCCTCGGAGTAGTAGCCGATGGGCAGGAGATCACCCACGGGTGCGGTCTTCAGGAACCCGTCCATGGCACCGCCGTTGAGGTGCGTGCGCCCGCCGTCGTAGTTGTGGTTCGGGTCGGCCTTACCGCAGCCCATGTAGATGTGGCCCAGGTCGTAGGGCTGATGCGAGTGGCCAGCGGTGTCGAAGAAGGTGCGGTCGAGGGCGATGTCGGCGGTGGGGTGCCAGGCCAGGAGATGGTCGGTACTGCGGTTCTCCATCATGATCACCACGATGTGCTCGATGCCGAGACCGGCGGGATCGGCGAGCGGTGCCGGCATGCTCAGCGGAGGAGGGTTGGGGATGGCCAGCCCGGCTCGGGCGGCCCGCTGGCCGAGCACCATGGCGCCGCCGACCCCGGCGGCACCCTTGATGAAGTCACGTCGATTGAGGGGCACGTTCGTGTCTCCTGGGGAGTGTGGGCCGGCCAAGGCGCGGTGAGACGCCAGCGCGCCTGCAGCATTCAGATTCGCCGTCGTCGGGCTCCGCTCCTTGTTGCCCAGCCGGACAATTGGTCGATTTCAGTGAACCCGCCGGAAGTGAGCACGACGGGTCGCCCACGCCAACTGCCGGCGAATTGGAGGCGAACTCCGGGCGCGGTGCCAGGCCGGTGCTCAGACGGTGACGGGTTCGCGTCCCACGACGATCGTGCCGTCGTCGAGGCGGCGCACGGCCACCACGAAGGCGAGCGCCCACACACCTGCGACCAGCGCCAGTGTGAGATGTACCAGCGGGGAGAGCCAGGTGTTGCCGTCGGTGGTCTCGCGCAACAGGTAGCGCCGTTCGCTCCCGAAGGGCACCGTCTGGCCGACCGCCGAGATCTCGGGCTGGTGGATGTCGGTGTCGGCGGGGAGGTACAGCGGGATGGCCATCATCTGCATGCCCCGGTGCAACCGCAGAAGCGACTTCCAGTAGCTGCGCCGGCCGTCGATGGTGGGCCCGATCGGCACCGCCTTGTCCGAGCGGTATTCCCCGGGCGTGCCGGTGGGTTTCATCTCGGCGATGACGAGGCCACCTCCCTGCCAGGCCATGGCCTGGAACCACGAGGCGTCCTCGGCCGCGTCGACCGGTGCCACGGTTGCGATGACCGTGGCGGTCCCCGGCACCGCCCCCGCCTCGGTTCGAATCGTGGCCGACACATGGCCGACGGGCCGGCGCATCGGGAGGAGGATGGTGGCCAGACACACCACGGCGGCCACGGCCAGCACCCGTCCCCCGACCGGCCTCGCCTCGGACCGCCCCGCCACTGCCCGACCGAAGGCGGCACCCAGGAGTGCGCCGCCGATGGCCGCGGCAGTGCCCAGGATCACGGCCTCGGGCGCCATGGCGCTCGACCAGGGCTGGTAGGCGTCCTGGTTCCAGATCCATTCACCGGCCAGGCCCACCGTCCCGACAGCCAGACCGCTGGCCAGCGCGAAGCGAGTGACGCGCTTGGTGCCCAACACCTCGGCCAGCAGTTCCACCGCCAGCGCGGACACCAGGAACGTGGCACCGAAGCGCGTGTGGACGGGGCTGGACATGTCGAGGCCCCCGATCCCCGAGGAGAACACCAGGAAGTTCACCACCACGATGCCGAGGCAGCGACCCCGGCCGAGGATGATCCGGATGGCCACGAGACCGAGACCACCGGCCAGGCAGATGAGGATGGGGCTGAAGAGGGCGTTGAACTGGGGGACACCGAAGGCGAACTCGCCCTGCGGCGCGAGCAGACCTTGCAGGCTCAGCCAGCCGCACACCAGGTGCAGGCCTCGTGCCCACGGGCCGGCGGTGCGACGCACGCCGGCACCGGCGAGGACGACCCAGGAGGCCAGACCCACGAAGGTGGCGCCCAGGATCATCAGCATGTGCGGGGGGCTCCACATGGTGACGTCGACGCCGTACTCGCCGTGCCACCCGTTGTCGATGGGGAACCCGATGACGGCACCGACACCCAACGCCCACAGCGGCAGCAACGACGGCGGGACCCTCAGTGACCCGACCCTCATCGAGGGATCGACGCGGGCGAAGGTGGCGAACAGGGTGCCCTGCACGGCTCCGAAGACGAAGAACAGCAACCCGATGAGGATCGACAGGTGGGGGGCGGTGAAGAGGTCCTTGTCGCGCCCGAGCGCAATGTGCCACGAGACGTCGGCGTAGAACCCCTGGCCGGCCACGAGCAGACCGAACAGCGCGGTGCCGATCGCGGCGGCCGCCCATCCCGGGATACCGGTCAGGCGGGTCAGCGCGTCGGGGATGCGCGACAACGGTTGCAGCGCGCCCCACGAATCCGAGGAAGTTCGGCCGAACACCAGCAGGGCGATCACGATGAGCACGTACACGCTCATCAGCGCGATCAGCGGCGTCCACGACGCCAGCGCCGAGCCTCCGAGCGTGCCGGAGTCGACCGAGGCCAGCGCCAGGCTCATCGTCTCGCCACCGCGCGCCGCGGCGTGGTGGACCGGTCAGGTGACGGAGACATGGTGCGGAGGTTACCAGCCGTAACCACTTTGCAGGCAGCGAACCGGGAAGCCGGGTCGGGAGGCCGTCCACAAACGCCGATCCTCTCCCCGGGCGGGCTCGGAGGGTGTCGGCGCGCGGCGCCGGCTCTTGGGCGTCGTCGGATCAGCAAGGATCATCGTTGATGCCGTCGAGAAACCTCACCCTCGCCCGCAAAGCCACCGCGGAGGCGGCGGGCACGGCGCTGCTGGTTGCAGTCGTGGTGGGCTCGGGGATCTTTGCGGCGCGGCTGTCGCCCGGGGACATCGGTCTGCAACTTCTGGAGAACTCCCTCGCCACCGCCGGTGGGCTCGTGGCGCTGATCCTCGCCTTCGGCTCGGTGTCGGGCGCGCACTTCAACCCCGTCGTGTCCCTGGCCGACCGGATTTTCGGTGGACTGACCAACCGCGAACTGGGCGCTTACGCAGTTGCGCAGGTCGCAGGCGGCTGCTGCGGCGCGGTGGTTGCCAACCTCATGTTCGATCTCGACGCCGTCAACGTCTCGACCCACGCCCGCGACACCAGCGGGCTGCTTCTCGGTGAGGTGGTCGCCACCTTCGGCTTGCTGATGGTGATCCTCGGCGTGGTCCGGTCGGGTCGGCCCGCGGCGGCGCCGTTTGCAGTTGGTGGGTACATCGCTGCCGCCTACTGGTTCACTTCCTCGACCAGCTTCGCCAACCCGGCGGTAACGATCGGCCGGACCCTCAGCAACACCTTCGCAGGGATCAAACCTTCCTCAGCGCCCGGGTTCATCGCAGCTCAGGTCATCGGCGGGCTGGCCGCGGTGGCATTGGCGAGGTTCCTGTTCCCCGACGTTCCCGCACTCGACCTCGTCGTGCCCCATGAGGTATCGGGCACGGACTGAGGGCGCACCAGCGCGCTCGGCCTCGAGGGGTTCGGCGCCGATTTTACCTGCGCCTGCCCGGCCGGTCTCAGGCGCGAGCTCGTCCGTCCTGCGCTCCGGGCGCGTCGGGATAACGCACGTCGACCAATGCATCGATTCCGGTGATGTGAAGCAGCCGGCGGATGGTGGGGGTGGGGTCGATCAGCACGACCGCCTCGCGCGCCCGGCCGAGCCGCTTGTGGGCGGCAACCAGGACGGCCAATCCCGTGGAGTCCATGAAGCCGACCGCACGGAAATCCAACGCGAGCCGCGAGGTGCCGTTCACGGCGGATTCGACCGCGGCCATGAACTCGGGTGCGGACTCGAGATCGATGTCGCCGCGCACGACAAGCACCGTGCATCCGTCCCGGAGCGACATCTCGGTGGCAAACCGCGGGTTCCCGTCGTGCTGCATCGAGGTCCTGACCGTCGATGATCATGCCCGTCCTGTCCCATCAAGACGAGCGAAGTGCCGTGCCACGTCTAGCACAGAACAGGGTGCTCTGGGCGGGACAACTTCAACAGACGCCGGTTCCTCACTGGTGGAGCGGTAGGGTTCGCTGTCTGCACGAGTCGGCCGTCGCCTTGAAGCAACAGGGACTGCGCTCCGCTCTTGCCTTTGGCAACGGAGAGGTATTGGCCGATTCCCCATTGACCGCCAGCCTGGCGGCACTCTCGCGCTTCTTCGTCGGCGACGGAACCGTGGAGGACACCCTTACCCGGGTCTGCGTGCTCACGGTGGCGGCGGTCGCCGCGGCCGACCTGGTGGGCATCACCATGATCGTCGAAGGCCAACAGCGCACGGCCATCTTCACTGACGACGCCGCGCCCGAGATCGATCGGGCGCAATACGAAACGGGTGAGGGTCCCTGTCTGGCCGCGTTCATGGAGAAGCGGATCACCGAGATCCATTCGACCAGCGAGCCCGGCCCTTGGCCCGAATTCCGGCGGGTCGCCACCGCCCACGGTGTCGGCAGCACCATTTCGTTCCCTCTGCTCATCGACAACGGCGCGGTGGGGGCGATGAACCTTTACTCCTATCGCCAGCGAGCCTTCACCGATGAGGACCGAGTGAACGGCGAGTTGTTCGCCGCTCAAGCCGCCATCGTGCTGGTGAACGCCCAGACCTACTGGGACGCGCACCAGTCTTGCGGTGGATTGGGCGAGGCCATGAACCATCGGGCGGTCATCGAGCAGGCCAAGGGGGTCCTCATGGGCGCTCAGGGCATCGATGAGAACTCCGCCTTCGAGATACTCACGCGTGCCTCTCAACGCGAGAACGTGAAGCTGCGCGACATCGCCCGTCGGATTGTCGAACGAACCACGGCGCGGCGCGGTGCGATGGGCCTCGCCACAGACGAACTGCAGTGAGCGGCTAGGTAGCGCCGACGAGGTCACTCATCGCGTTCTTTCCCCCGCGGCGAAGGCTGCCCGTCAAGCGGGGTCGAGCCGTCCTTCTCAGCGATCCACGGCTCGTTGGAGTTCGGCCTTGTTCATCTTGGATCGCCCCTTGATGCCCTTCTGGCGCGCCTCGTTGTAGAGCTGGTCGTAGGTGCGCCCGCCCGGGCCCGTGTGCGAGCGCAAACCACCACGGCGACCTGAGGAGATGTCCTCGGTGGAGGTGCGGCTCGACTCCTTGGCCTCGCCGGCGCGGGCTCGTTCCTTGTTCACGGTGCGGGCGGCGATCTCCTCGGCGGTGTCCTCATCCTCGCCGCGATCGAGAAGACCATCCTTGATGTGTTCGTACTGGCGCTCTCGCTTGGCGCTCCAGGCTCTGGGCATGCCGGGGCTCCTCTCGTTCCATCGCACCTGCCGCCACGACAGGTGCGGGTCGGATGGGTGCGGCTGGCCGCGTGGGTCGGCGGCTGCGGTGTTTCTGTGCCCACAACCGACTCGGGCTATGACGTCAACCGCGATACCGCCGAGCCGGCGAGGCCGTGACGCGCGATCCTCTTGCGATGCCCGAGCCCCGCACCCCCTTGCCGGCCAGCAAAGCATTCGCCGATGACGAGCGGTCGGTGCTGCTCGGGTACCTGACCTACCACCGCTCGGTGCTCGCCCGTAAGGCGGAAGGGATCACCGACGCGCAGGCTCGCGACGCTGCCTGCCCGCCCAGCCCGCTCACATTGCTCGGCCTCATCCGTCACATGACCGACGTCGAACGATGGTGGTTCCGGCGTGTCCTGCAGACCGAGGATGTACCTGCGCTGTTCGAGGACGACGAGGAGTGGAACGTGCCCGACGGCACCAGCATCAGCGACGCCCTCCTCGCCTACTGGGACGAAATCGCGGTCATCGACTCGCATCTCCGTACGGCCAGCATGGACGATCCCTTCCGAAGCGGTGACGATCCGAACCCGTCCACCCTCCGGCGCATGATCGTCCACATGATCGAGGAGTACGCCCGCCACTGCGGTCACGCAGATCTTCTTCGCGAGGCCATCGACGGCACGACGGGCGACTGATGAGCACCGACAACCAGTCCGAGCGCGCCGACTGGAACGGCGAGAGCGGCCAGCGGTGGGTCGCCGACGCCGATGGGCGGGATCGAGTGCTGCGCCCGGTGGCCGATGCGCTGCTCGCCGAGGCACGACTCCGTCCGGGCGAACGGGTACTCGACGTGGGATGCGGTTGCGGCGCCACCACCCTCGCCGCAGCCGGCACCGTGGGACCATCGGGCCACGTGCTCGGCGCCGATTTGTCGCAACTGATGTTGGACGTCGCGCGTCAGCGCCTTGCCGGTACGAGCCTCACCAACGTGACGTTGCACGTTGCCGACGTGCAGACCGACGCGCTCGGCGAGGGCGATCGCGACGCAGCCATCAGCCGGTTCGGCACCATGTTCTTCAACGACCCCGCCGCCGCCTTCGCCAACGTCGCCCGTGCCCTACGCCCCGGCGGCCGCCTCACGATCGCCACCTGGCAAGCCCTCGCCGCCAACGACTGGCTGACCATCCCCGGCGCGGCGTTGCTCGAGTACGGACAACTCCCCGACTTCACCACCACCGACCCCGGCATGTTTGCGCAGTCCGATCCTGACCGGATCACCCAGATCCTCACCGCCGCCGGGTTTGGTGACATTCAGGTACAGCCCTTGTCGGTGTCGTTCCACCTGGGCGACGACACCGACGCGGCGACCACGTACCTCGCCAGCAGTGGCGTCGGACGCGCCGTCCTCGCCACCATCCCCGACGATCGCCAGCCCGCCGCCCTCGACGCCGTGCGCGCCGTGCTCACCTCCTACCAAAGCGACGACGGTGTCCGCCTGGACGGCGCCATCCTGCTCACCAGCGCCCGCCGCACCTGAACCCACCGCCTTGTTGGCGGCCGATCTCTGCGTCACGACATCGCCGCAGTCACGGCCCTCCGAGGGCTAGCCGGCGCCCCTCGCACCTCGTACTTGGGTACGTTGTCAGGGTTCAGGCGGAGCGGTTCGGTCCCCGAGGGCCGGGCCCCGACCCAAGAGGTGGCGGAATTGACAGCCCTCCTACTCACCGACAGCGGTCTCGAGACGTGGCTGGTCTTTCACCGCGGCGTGGACCTGCCCGATTTCGCGTCGTTCCCCCTGCTGGACGATCCGGCGGGAAGGACGCTGCTCGCCGAGTACTTCCGTGAGCACCTGGCCATCGCGGCCAGCAACAGCACCGGCATCGTGCTCGAAACACCGACGTGGCGAGCCAACGCCGACTGGGGCGCCCGGCTGGGCTACGACGCCGACGGGCTCGACCGGGTGAACCAGGCCAGCGTGGCGTTCCTGCGCGCACTGGCCGACGAGTACACCAGCGTCGAAGTGATCGTCAGCGGCAACATCGGGCCCCGCGGCGACGGTTACGCCCCAGATCGACTGCTCGAACCTGACGACGCCGCGGAGTACCACCGCGCTCAGGTCGAGTCGTTCGTAGCCGCCGGCGCCGACCGGGTGACGATGCTCACCGCCACCCACACCGGTGAGGCCATCGGCGTGATCCGGGCCGCCACCGCTGCGGGGATACCGGTGGTGATGGCGTTCACCGTGGAAACAGACGGTCGCCTTCCGAGCGGGCAGACACTCCACGACGCCATCCGCGAGGTCGACGAAGCCACGAACGGTTCCGCTCTTCATTTCGGCATCAACTGTGCCCACCCCGATCACTTCACCGGCGCGCTGAAGGCCGACGCCGCGGCCGCGACCCGAGTGGAGTTGTTGCGCGCCAACGCGTCGCGAGCCAGCCACGCCGAGCTCGACGAAGCCGAGGAGCTCGATGAGGGCGACCCCCAGGAACTCGCGGGCCAGTACGCCAAGCTCGTGGCCGACCACCCCCACCTACGCGTGCTCGGCGGCTGCTGCGGCACTGATGCGCGTCACGTACGGGCAATCGCGGAGGCGTGCCACAGCAGAAGCTGAGGCACGCCTCGCCGTTCTCAGCTTGCGAGCTTGTCGCGCACCTTGTCGATCATGGCCACGAAGGGGCCGACCAGCAGGTTGCCCAACCCGCTCTCGGGGCCATGCGGATGCGGATGGGTCGGAGCCATGTCCTCAGCAATGGCCACGTGCGCTGCCATCTTCTTCTGCTCGTCACGGTCGTAGTGCTGCTCGAGGAGAGGGAACACCTCGCGCTCCTCGGCTTCAGCGTGAGCCAGCACGTTCTTCTGGAAGGCACGGAGCTTGGCATCGAATCCGTCACCTTCCGGCGTGAGCTTCTCGAGCTCGGCCAGCGCCGTCTTGGCTTCGCCTTCCTCCTCCAGCCGGGCGTCGACGGCTTGCGCGCCCGCATCACCGGTGCGGTGGACTGCGGGGTGCACGACGATCTCCTCCGCCGTCTCGTGCACCGCCAGCGTCGCCCGCAGGCGGTCGAACAGGTCATTGCGGGCCGACCCCTGGGGCAGCTCGATGAGGTCGTTGAGCATCGACTTCACGCGTTCGTGCTGCTCGCGCAGCATGTCGGTGACGGTCTGATCGGACTTGGGTTCCATCGGTCGTTCTCCTTTGTGATTCCGGGTGGTGATGGTCTGGGGTGGGTCAGGCGCGTACGCCCGCACCGGCGAACACGTCGACAAGGGCAGCGCAGAACGCGGGTAGATCGTCGGGCTTGCGACTGGTGATGAGGGTGGTGGGCTCCGAGGTACACACCTGCAGCGCGGTGTCGACCCAGTTGCCTCCGGCATTGCGGATGTCGGTCTGCAGGCTGGGCCATGACGTCAGGGTGCGATCCCTCACCACGTCCGCTTCGATCAATGACCACGACCCGTGGCAGATCGCGGCGATCGGCTTGCCGGCGCGGTTCCAGGCCTTGAGGAACTCGACGGCGGGTTCGTCGAGGCGGAGCTGATCGGGGTTGGCGACACCGCCCGGGAGCACGACGCCGACGAAATCGTCCACGTCGATCTCGGCCGTGGTGCGGTCGACCGGAAAAGCATCGCCCTTCTCGAGATGGTGAAAGGCCTGCGCGATCCCGGGTCTGGGGGCGACCAGCACGGGCTGGCCGCCTGCCTTCTCGACGGCCTGCCACGGCTCGGTCAGCTCCACCTGCTCGATGCCTTCGTTGGCAACGAGAAAGGCGACGCGTGTGCCTTCCAGCATTCCGCTCATGGGGTGTACCTCCAAAGATGGGTTCTCAACCCGGGGATGACGCCATCGAGACGCTCCGCCGGCGGAGGTCTCGGAATGGTTTTCAACCTCTCGGCGTCATTACCCCTGTCTTTCCCGCTGCAGACCCGTTCCCCACCAGCGCGCGCACGTGCGAGGCGATCTCGAGATCCTCACGGGCGACGACCACCACGGTGCGCACCCGGGCGCCACGGCCCGAGGATGGCCGATTTCGCACGAGCGACCTGCGTATCCACGGAGTAGGTTTCCGACGACCCGTACGAATCGTCGGGGGGCGCGATGGACTGGCGACTGCCGACATCAGGGACGATCCCCGACGACGCGTGGCGTCGGCGCCATCACGGCATCACGCTTCTCCTCTGGGCCCACGCGGTGGTCATCCCCTCTTACGCCGTCGCCCGAGGGTTCTCGGTTCCACACGCCCTGCTCGTGTCGGCCGGCATTCCCGCGCTCGCCATCGGGGCCAACCGGCCTGGGCTGTCGAAACGAGCCCGCATGATCACCTCCAGTCTCGGACTGCTGCTGTGCTCGACCCTGCTGATCCACCTGTCGGACGGCCTGATCGAGATGCACTTCCACTTCTTCGTGGCGATCATCGTGATCTCGCTCTATCAGGACTGGCTGACGGTTCTCCTCGCCGTGGGCTTCGTCCTCTTCCACCACGGCGTCGTCGGCGTGATCAGCCCGAGGTCCGTCTACAACCATCCCGCCGCAATCGAGCACCCGTGGCGCTTCGCCGCAATCCACTCCGGCTTCGTCGCTGCCGCCAGCATCGCCGCGTTGGTGAACTGGCGGCTCAACGAACGCCACCTCCAGGCAGCCGCTCTCGCCGAGCATCGGCTCAACCGGGAGATCCGAATGGCGGAATGCCTCAGTGCCGCAGAGACCGCGCTCACGGTCAACCTCGATCTCGACCACGTGGCCCAGACCCTCGTCGACGAAGTCATACCGCTCGCCTCGGCCGAGTACGGAACGTTCGTCTACCGCTCCACGGGCGCGACGAGCGATGACCATCTCCTGTCGATCTCGTCAGGCGGCGCGAGGACCGTGACGAAGATCAGTGCCGGCAGTTGTGATGCCATCCGCTTCGGCCCCACGCTCGACGCAGGGACGATGCTGCGCACGGAAGACCTGGCCGACACCGACGTGAACGCCAGCGTCCTGTGGCCGGGAGTGCAGTTGGGGAGCATGTTCTCGGTGCCCATCACGCTCGGGACGGACGCCTTCGGCGCACTCGTCATCGCTGACCGGGTCGCCGGCAAGTTCGACTCCAGCGTGGAGCGCGCCGTGGTGGGTCTCGCTGCCCATGCGAGTGTCGTGATGGAGAACGTCCGGCTCTACAGGGCACAACAAACGGTGGCCCTCACGTTGCAGCAGAGCATGCTTCCCGATGTGCTCCCCACCGTCGCCGGGCTCACGGTCGCCGCCCGGTACCACCCGGCCGACATCCGCTTCGACGTCGGGGGCGACTGGTACGACGTCTTCCACTTGCCCGACGGCTCCCTCGGACTCGTCATGGGTGACGTAGTCGGGCATGGTCTTCCGGCTGCATCGCTCATGAGCCAGATGCGCAACACCCTGCGCGCGTACGCCCTCGACGGTTGCTCGCCCGGGTCGGCTCTCACCCGCTTGAACACGATGGCGTGCGCCTTGGACTTGGGCTACGTGGCCACGGTCGTGTTCGTCGCGCTCGATCCCCCTTCCGGCGTCGGCCGCATCGCGTCCGCCGGTCACCCGCCGCCCCTGCTCGTCGGCAACGACCGAACCGCCGAGTACCTGAAGTCGGCCGGCGGACCGGCCCTGGGATGGCTCGATCACGCCGAGTACGGGGAGTTCGTCGTCGAACTCCGTCCCGGCTGTTCGATCCTGCTGTACACCGACGGTCTCATCGAAGATCGATCGATCACGTTCGATGATGGTCTCGAACGTCTCCGGCACGCCGCATGCGAGATCGCCGCCGGCCCTGAGGAGATGTGCGAGTACGTGTCCGCCCACGGCGCCAGTGCGGCTACGTCACCCGACGACATCGCGATCCTGGTGGTTCGGCGGGACCTCATCGACGAACCCGTCGACGTCGAGTCACCATTGCCAAAGACACCCGGTGTGCTCGCCTGATCGAAGGACTCCACCTCAGCCGGAGGGACGGTCGCTGCGGGTGATCACCGCACCCGAAAAAGCACCGGCCTCGCGCCAGGCGGCGAGATAGCCGGCGTAGCGCATGAGGTTCCCGGGATGCGTCACGTTGCGAGCGAACTTCAGGGTGCGATCACCTTCGTTGTTGCCGTAGCTCGGCGTGCACTTCGCCGCGTACGGGGCGAGGCGGCCGCCCGCGTCCCACAGCAGACGGAGCCACGCATCCTCGGCTTCCACGCTGGCCTCGATAGTGGTGACGCCCTCCTCGAGCGCGGTGGCGACGATCCAGCTGACGTGGTCAGTCAGTTCGGTGAGGTAGTGGGTGAAGTTCAGCCCGAAACCCGCCTGCACGAAATGACACACCAACAGGTTGGGGAACTCCGCCGTGAGGATCCCGTGCAGCGTGTGCGCACCGTCGGCCCAGCGCTCACTGAGCCGGAGGCCGCCCCTGCCCACCGGATCGAAACCGAGCCGGCTCACCAGGCCGGTGGTCACCTCGAAGCCCGACGCGTAGATCAACAGGTCCACCGGGTACGACCGGCCGTCCACCACCGGACCATCGGCGTCGACGCGTTGTACGCCCCGACCATCGGTGTCCACCAGGTGGACGTTGGGTTCGTTGAACGCCTGCAGGTACTCGTCGTGGAAGCAGATCCGCTTGCAGTGCTTGCCGTACCACGGCTTCAGGAGTTGGGCCGTCGCCGCGTCCTGCACGACCTGGTCGACACGGGCGCGCATCGACTCCATCGTCTCGAAGTCGGACCGCTCCAAGGCCTCCGCTTCTTCCTCCGAAGCCGCCGCCGTCTGGGTGTCCTGCCACAACAGCCGGGTCCAACCGTCACCGACCAGATCGACGTCCGGCCTGTCGCCGGTCACCGCCGCCGTGAAGTTCTGCATCCGCTCGCG
>JANMIX010000454.1:0-1636 GCA_031376015.1 Acidimicrobiia bacterium
CTCCAAGCCGGCGGCGGTGAGCAGTTCGTCGGCGACCTCGTACTTGTCGGCCTGGTCGTCGTCGTCGGGCCAGCGGCTCGGATCGTCGGCGAGCGGCGTTCCCGCCTCCACCGTCAACCCGTACGCCGACACGTGCGGCGGATCGAGCCCGACGACGGCCTGCACCGTCGCCACCCATTGGTCGAGCGTCTCGCCGGTGGCGCCGTAGATCACGTCGAGGTTGAACGACTCGAACCCTTCGGCCCGGGCCAGCGCCACCGCCCGCTCCACGTTGGCCGGATCGTGCCGGCGGCCGAGCGTCGCCAAGACGGCGGGGACCATGGACTGCACTCCGAAACTCAGCCGGGTGACACGGTGCTGTCGATACGCCGCCAGAAACTCCGACGTGACGTCGTCCGGATTGCACTCCACCGTCACCTCGGCGCCCGGTGCCACCGGCAGCGCGGCCAGCACCGCCATCAGCGCGTCGGGCGGCACCATCGACGGGGTACCCCCACCCACGAAGACGGAGGACACGGGCGCCGGTAGGACGGCCGCGGCGCGCTCGATGTCCCTACGGCAGGCGGCGAGGTACCGGTCGGTAAGGTGCGAGCGGTCGGTCCAGGTGGCGAATGCGCAGTAGTCGCAGCGCTTCGCGCAGAATGGGATGTGCAGGTAGGCCCCGAGGGGGCTCAGGGCACGAGGCAGAGCCCGAGGGCGTCGAGCTGCTCGATGGCCGAGTCGATCGACGTGTCGAGGATGCAGGCGATGGCGCGCAGATCGTCGCGCCGTACCGTGAGCATGCGGCCGTTGAAGTCCTGGCGCTGCACCTGGATCATCTGTAGGTAGCGGACCAGCATCTGCGCAGAGGTCGAGTCGATACCCCGCAGCCGGCCCAGGTCGATGGTGACACTGCTCACCACCGGCGAGGAGTCGGTCAGGTCGAGCAACTCACGTCGCTCGCTCTCGCCCTCTTCGCGAGGGAGGAGCTGATCGACGGGCACTGCATAGAAGCGAGCCAGGCGCTGTAGGCGAGGCACCGAGATGGCACGCTCGCCACGCTCGTAGGCCCCGAGCACCGAGGCTTTGAACTCTTGGCGGGAGTTTGCCTCGACGTCCTGTAGCGAAAGTCCCTTCTGACGCCGGATGGCGCGTAGGCGTTCGCCCACTCGCTGTCCGTAGCCCGTCGGGTCTTCGTTCTCTTCTTCGCGCATTTCTCGCCTTCCCACCGATTCCGACCTTGTGTACAACACTGCAACCTTACGCCATTCGGGGCACTACAATCAATCACCCTGCGTGGCCGTCTGACTGCGGCGCGAATAGACCCACCCGGAGTGCCACCATCAGACATCCGGCCGCAATTGCTGCGGTTTCGGATCGCAGAATACCCGGCCCCAGCGAGAGAACGGGGATGGGTGCCTCTCGCTCCCGCTCCGACCACCCACCCTCGGGGCCGATCAGCACCACCGGGTGGCGCAGGTCGGGAGGTCCGCCGCCGGCGTCGGCCAGGCATGCGCCCGCGAGACCGGACACCTCGGCGAAGGTTGCCACCGGCACGACCTCCGGCAGCCATGCGCGCCGGGATTGCATGGCCGCCTCGCGGGCGACGATCCGGAGCCGCTCGAGTTGCCGGTGCGCCTTGTCCGCGTCCCAGCGC
>JANMIX010000478.1:0-6800 GCA_031376015.1 Acidimicrobiia bacterium
CCCAGCGGCGCCAGACCAGGACCCACCCCGCCAACACGGCCGGCGCCATCAGGACGCTGAACCAGTTGCCGATGCGGGCCAGGCGCTCTCGGTCGGCCAGTCGTTGGCGTTCGGCCTCCTCCTCGCGGGCCAACTGCTCACGCAGGGCCACGCGTTCTTCGTTGGCCGTGTTTGCCAGAGTGGCCTCGGCGGCCAGGATCTCGGCGGCCAGGGGCGGGCCGGCGGCGGGCACATTCGCGAATTGGGTGCGGGGCATGAGCAGCCGCGCCTCCACCGGCGAGCCCGCGGGGTTCCCGTTCACCTCAAGCGTGGCCTGGTTGCCGCGCACCGAGGAGACACCCTCGAGGATCCCATGCCCGAAGATCCTCAGGCCCGGGCCCGGCGCGATGATGCGGATCAGCACGTGGGGCAGATCACCGAACTGGTCGCCGACGAACTGCCAGTAGAGGACGGCGGTGTCGGGCGCCACGAAGACGGCCCGGTCGATGCGGTACCGCAACTCGTAGACGTGCCGGCCGGAGACCAAGACGGAGGCCGAGCCCCACTTCACGTACCCCGGGCGTTGGGCGGCGATGGGCACCGGGGCACCGTTCTCGGTGACGGTGAGGTACGGCAGGGTGTAACGCGTGGCGCCCAGGGTGTCGGTGGCATCCGTGGCCCCAGGCGGGGAGAGTTGCCGGATGCCGCCGTGGCAGGTGCCGGTGAACTCGAAGGTCTGCACCTCCACCACGTCCATCGAGCCGTCGGATCGCAACGCCGCGTTGCTGGTCAGGTCGACGAGGTCGCAACCCGAACTCGCCTGCTGCGCGGTGCGACCCTCGAAGGCCGCGGCCGAGCGGGGCGCGAGAACGAGGACGGCGCACAATCCCACCGCGGCGGCACCGCGCCCGGCCGCCAGTGGGCGCATCAGAACAGATCCATCTGCTCGGTCCGTGCCGCTCGCTGCGCCAGCGGCTCCCACGTCTTGGCGCCGCGAGGACCGGCGGTGCGGACCTCGAGGCGTTCGATCGGCAGCGCCCGTGCCGCGCCGCGGCTGTCGTGCACGGCGATGCTGCCGTCACGCTCGCGGCCGGCGACTTTTCCGGTCTGCCAGCGACCTCCGGCCCGCCGTTGCCAGCGCACCGAGTCGCCAGGTCGGAGGCCTACCGCGGCCAGCGGAGGGGCGCCCTGGGTCTCAGCCATCGCCCAGCAACCTGACCTGGAACCGTCGCATGCCGGCCAACCAACGATCGGGATCGGCCGCCTTGCGCTCCCACATGGTGGCGACCTCGGGATGGGGGAGGATGAGGAAGCGACCCTCGGCCAAGCCCGCCACGACCGCATCGGCCACCGCCTGCGGGGTCAAGAGGTCGTGCGCCACCACGGCGGCGACGGCAGGGTCATCGGCGTTGCCCAGGACCATGTCGGTGGCGACACCCATGGGACACAGGCAGGAGACGCCGATGCCCCGGTCGCCGTAGGTAATGGCCAGCCACTCGGCCAGGCCCACCGCCGCGTGTTTGGTGACGGTGTAATCGGCGTTGGCGATGTTGGTGAGCAGACCCGCGGCGGACGCGGTGTTGAGCAGCCAACCGCGACCCCGCTCGAGCATCGAGGGCAGCACCTCTCGGGCGGCGTAGACGTGCGCCATGAGGTTGATGTCCCACAACTGCTGCCAGGCCTGATCGGGCATGTCGATGCCGCCGCCCCCGCCGACGCCGGCGTTCGAGCAGTAGAGATCGACCGGCCCGAAGCGGTGCTCGGCCATGGCCACGGCCTCGGTGTGGGTGCCCTGCACGGCGACGTCACCGCCCAGCGAGCCGGCGTTGGCCCCCAGCGTGGCGGCCACCGCCTCGGCGGCCTCGGCCTCGCGGTCGACGATGATGACCGACGCACCTTCGGCCACGAACCGGGTGGCGAGGGCGCGGCCGATGCCGTTCGCTCCCCCCGTGACCACGCACACCGCCCCCTGCAGTTCCATCGGGGTGACCGTAGTGCCCGGTTGTGTCAGTCCACGCCGCCGCTGGCGGCCTCCACCGTGGCGTCAATGACGGCCCTGCGGTCGGGGCCCCAGGGCAGCGGCATGACCACCGGGTGGGTCACGCCGGCATCGACATAGGCGCGCACACTGGCAGCCACATGGTCGGCGTCGCCCATGATGTCGATGGCGTCGACGAACCGGTCCGATACCGCCGCCACCGCCGCGTCGCGGTCGCCGGTCTGGTGCCGCTCGCGGATCTCGGCCACCTCCTCGCCGAAGCCGGCCTGGGTGAAGGCGCGGGCATAGGCGTCGACCACGGCGTAGGACCACAGGTCGCGGCGGGCCGCTTCGATGCCGTCCTCGCGCCGGCACACCCCGACGTGCACATAGGCGTAGATCTCGGCGTCGCCGCCGGCTCGTACCTGCTCGACGCACCAGGGCACGTGGGTGGCGGGCAGGTAGTTGAGCAGCACGCCGTCGGCAACCTCCCCGGCCATGGCCAGCATGCGGGCATTCAGGGCCCCCACGATGACCTTGGGGCGCTTCTCGCCCAGCCGCACGCCGAGGCGGAATCGGCTGCACTCGAAGAAGTCGCCCTTGAAGCTGACCGTGTCGCCCGCGAGACACTCCTTCACGAGCGTCACGTATTCGCGGGTGCGGGCCACGGGCCGGTCACCGTAGGGCACCCCGTGCCACTTGGCGGTGACCACCGGAGAGGAGATCCCGACCCCCAGCAGGATGTCGGCGTCGGGGTGCAGCGCCTGCAGCGTGGCCGCCGCCATGGCCGCCACCATCGGTGTGCGCAGTTGCAGGGCCAGCACGCCGGTGCCCAACCCGATCCCGGGAGCGGCGGCGCCGGCCGCAGCCAACACCGAGAAGGCTTCGGGGCCGGTGGTCTCCGCGGTCCAGAAGCTGGAGTAGCCGAGCCGCTGGGCGGCCTGCGCCACCTCCGGGGCGAGTTGGGGGCCGAGGCCCATCAAGCTGGCGAAGGTCACCCCGAGGTCGGTCATGGGCAGCGACGATAGAGCGATCGGGCGCGCCCCACGGACCAGGCGAGGCCTGACCTCCGAGAGGTCGCCCATGTCGCGAGCGCCATTTCGTCGCCCCGCAGTCACGCTCTGTGGTGACGCTGTTCACACAGTCGTCATCGTGAGTGCGGTTTGAGTGACACCAGGGGTCGGTAGGGTGTCGGAAGTAAAGATCGGCGTGGCCGAGATCATCTCTGAACCAGCAGTGCACCAGCAGTGCAGGCTCAAGATGTGGCCTCGGTACGCCGATCAAGATCTTTGGAAGGGCTCTGCCCCTCAGACCTGGAGACGATGATGACCGAGACGACCGAGTTGGATGTCACTGCCGAAGCGTTGGCGATCATCGATCGGGCGCTGGCAGGCATGACCCACCGGGAACTGATGTCCACCGACGAGGTCTCCGATCTCCTCTTGGATGTGCGCTCCCTGCTCACCACCCGGGAGCCCGTCGCCAACTGAGCGACGTTCAGCCCACGGCCATCAGGGCCGCGTAGGCGTCCTCGACGCAACGCCGTAGCAGTACCGGTTCGGCCACCGCGACCGAGTCGATGTTCATCCCCATGTCCAGGTAACCGCCCGAGGAAAGGGTGGTGAGGTTGAACGCTGTCCCCGCCACGGGCCCGATCGGATAGTTGGCTTCGATCTTCGCCCCGGCGATGAACAGGTCGAAGGGTGCGCCGCGCACATTCGAGGTGGCGAAGTCCACCGTCTGCACCTGCTGGCGGGCGAAGCGCACCGACAGAGAGGTGGGCAGCAGGTTCACCAGTCCGGCCGCGGCGCCCGCCACCGTCAGGGCCCGCTCTCCCTTGGTAGCCGAGAGGCGCTCGCGTACCGCGGCCAGGAATTCGGCGGGATCGTCCATCTGGACAGGCACCAGGACGCGGGCGGGACTGAAGGCATTGCCACCTGCGGCCTTGTCGGTGCGGATCGACACCGGCATCGAGATGCGGAGTTCATCGACCGGAAGGCCCATCTCTCGGTGATAGGCACCTGCCCCGGCGGCGGCGCCACTGACGAAGAGATCGTTCACCGTGCCCCCAAGTGCCTTTGCCGTCCGGCGCGCCTCCTCCAACGGGAGGCGGAGCACCTCGATGCGTCGCTTGAGCGAGCGCTGCGTCCACAGGGGAGAGTGCGCCCGGTCGTTGACCATCAGGAGCCGGCCCAGGCTCTGGGCGGTGGCGATGGCGTCGGCGCCCAGGCCGGGCAGGGTTCCGGGCGAGCGCACGATGGCGGCGACGTCGTTCACCGATCGTCGCCCGATCCCGACGAGGCGCCGAAGGTCGTGGGCCACCGAATCGGCCGCGGTGGCGAGGACGCCATTGTGGCCCGGCGAGTGGGGGGCCGCGGTGGTGGGGTCGGACGGCGGGGATGGTTCATCGCCGGCGGGATGGCGGGCGAAGTCCAGGAAGGCGACCGACATGCGCACGCCGCCCTCCCCGTCGGTGATGGTGTGGTGCAACTTCTGCAACATGGCGGTGCGACCGCCGGCCAGTCCCTCCACGAAGACGAACTCCCACAGCGGCCGGGTGCGATCGAAGGGGTCGTTGACGAAGACCGCGGCGAGATCCAGCAGGTCACGCACCGTGCCCTCGCCGGGCAGGGCGATGCGGCGGATGTGGTGGTCGAGATCGAAGTCCGGATCGGTACGCCACTCCGGGGGTGCCAGCCGGCCGAAGGCGGGCACCACGCGCTGGCGGAGGCGGGGCACCGATTCGACCGCCACGGTCATCTTGGCGCGGAAGCGATCCAGCTCCGGCGCCTGGTCGAGGATTGTCACGTTGGCGAACGTGGAAGACAGGAACGGATCCTTCTCGAGGTTCCACATCAGGGCCTCGGTGTCAGACATTCGTTCCCGCATGGTCGGCGAGGGTAGCCCCGTCCGGGTCGGGACCCTCCCGGCTACCGGGGCAGGGTGGTGTGCTTGTACTCGTTGAGCTCGTCGAAGCCTTCGAGCAACGCCAGCACGCGCTCGATGGAGGGGATCGATTCCGCCGGGTCGGCGGGGTCGGAGCGGTGCATCAAGCGGACGAACACCGCCTTGTCGCCCTGGATGAACGTGGGCACCCCGAAGGTGGCGTGCGACTTGGTGAACCCCTCGTGGGTGGCCCGGATGGTGGCCAGTGCCGAGCCGTCCTCGATGCCGGCCATGACCTTGGCGGCGTCGACCCGGTGGCGCTCCAGCACGGCAGTCACCACCGCCGGGTCCTTGATGGGGAGGCCCTCATCGTGGCGGGCGGCGAAGAGGTCTCGGTGGACACCCGCGAATGCCTCGGGGAAGAGATCCCGCACCAGGGTGCCTGCCTGCAGCGCGAGGATCCCGCTGTCCTGCTCGGGCTTCTCCCAGACGCTCGGTGCGCCGTCGTCCAGATGGACCTGGCCCAGCGAGAACGGCAGGAAGGTGATGTCCCACTGGGCGCCCGCCTCCAGGCCGGCCAACAGGTGTTCGTGGGCATTACGGGCGAAGGGGCAGCGGTAGTCCCAGTTGACGGCGAAGGTGTGCACGGGCGAGCGAACCCCTCAACCGCCGTACTTCTTCCACACCCCGACCGCGATCTTGCCCAGCACCACCCCGGTGAGCGCCCCCGCCACGACGTCGGAGGCATGGTGGATGCGTACATACGCCCTGCTCACCGCCACCACCGTGGCCACCGAGTACCAGACCGGTGTGCCCGAGGGGCTCTGTGCGCTCAGCACCGCCGCGGCGGTGAAGGCCGACGAAGCGTGGCCGGAGGGGAAGCTCGAGCTGCGGGGCCGGCGGATCTTGTAGGCCCGGGGCTGATCCCACTCGGGCCGGCTTCGCCGGAAGAACGACTTGATGATGCCGTTGACCAGCACCGATTCGACCCCGAGGGTGGCAGAGAGCCACACGCCGTCGTGCAGGTTGCGCTCGTGGACGGCGGCCCGGCCGGCCCCCACCAGGTGCCATACCAGGGCACCGTCGCCCAACTCGGTGGCGGCGTAGAAGACCCGGTCGGCCACCGGGTTGCCGCGCAGATGGTCGAGCAAGGCATCGGCTCGGCTGTCGAACGCCCGGACAGCCTGGCGCAGGGGCCGGGGACCGCGTTCAGCTGGCGAGGGCGGCGGAACCGGGGACAAGGTCGGGAACGGTAGCGGCCGTCCACGCCGGACAACGATCCCGGAAGGCGCAGAAGTCGCAAAGACGGCCGGGTCGCGGACGGAAGTCGTCGCGGTCGCAGGCCCTTACCACGGCCTGCCAGATGGCACCGACCTTGCGCTCGATGGCTCGCAGCGACTGCTCGTCGGGGACCGTGGAGATCTCCAGCGGCTCCTGTAGGTACAGGAGCTTGATGCGCGCCGGACGCCGGCCGAGCATGCGCTCGCACAGAAGGGCGTAGGCGTGGATACCGCCCATTTTTGAGGCCTCGAAGCGGGCCCCGGGGGCACGGCCGGTCTTGTAGTCGACCACCACCCACTCGCCGTCGTCATCGACGTCGAGCCGGTCGATAATGCCCCGCAGGAGGGTGCCGCCCAGTTCGGCCTGCACCTTCAACTCGAGGCCGATGGCCCTTACAGAACGAGGGTCCTCCAGCTCGAAATACCGCGCGACCAGGGCTTGGGCATCGGCCACGAAGGCATCCTGCTCGTCGGGCTCGAGGCCCAACAGGGCGAACTCGGGATCGGCCCGCAGCTCGAGGACCGCCGTGGCGAGGCAGGCCTGGGCCGCCGCCGGGGTGCGCTCGGGCCCGGGGAGGCAGAACAGGGATTCGAGCGCGGTGTGGACCAGCGTGCCCTTGGTGGTCCAGATCGACGGAGGCTCCGGCAACCGGTCGATGGCGGAGTACTTGAAGGCA
>JANMIX010000516.1:0-1647 GCA_031376015.1 Acidimicrobiia bacterium
GACACCGTGGCCCGGTTGGGCGGCGACGAGTTCGCGGTGCTGCTGGAGAACGCGAACGAGGAGGTGGCCGAGGCCTGGACGCGACGCTTCCAGGAGACCCTGGGCGTGCCGGTCATGCTCGACAGCCACGAGGTGGCGGCATCGGCCAGCATCGGCATCGTCACCGGCGGCGGCGACGGTCGCACCGGCGCCGACCTGCTCAGCCACGCCGATGTCGCCATGTACCGGGCCAAGGCCACGGGCCGCGCCGGCTACCAGGTCTTCCGGCCCGAGATGCACGAAGCCATCGTGCGCCGGGTGTCCCTGCAGGCCGAGATGCGCCAGGCCATCGACGAGGGCCAGTTCGTCCTGCACTACCAACCGATCGTGGACATCCGCTCACGCGAGCTCACCGGCTTCGAAGCGCTCGTGCGCTGGAACCACCCCACCCGGGGCATGGTGCCGCCGCTGGAGTTCATCAGCATCGCC
Source organism: Acidimicrobiia bacterium (assembly GCA_031376015.1). Taxonomy (GTDB): domain Bacteria; phylum Actinomycetota; class Acidimicrobiia; order Acidimicrobiales; family JACDCH01; genus JANMIX01. Next base: position 469 of record JANMIX010000516.1, read on the forward strand.
GAGGAGAGCGGGCTCATCATCCCGCTCGGTCGGTGGATCCTCGAAGAGGCCGTCGCTCAGTTGGCGGTATGGGACGACCTGTGCTTCGACGGGCGTCCCCTCACGGTGAGCATCAACGTGTCGGGCCGCCAGTTCGCCAGCCCCGCCTTCGTGCGCTCAGTGGCCGAGACGCTGCATCGCAGCCACGCCGAACCCGAGCGGGTGATCCTGGAGCTGACCGAGACCATGCTGCTCGACGACAAGGACGGGATGGTGGGCAAGCTCCATCTCCTCCGTGGTCTGGGTGTGCGCCTGGCCATCGACGACTTCGGCACCGGGTTCTCCTCGCTGGCCTACCTGCGCAACTTCCCGGTGAGCTCGCTCAAGATCGACAAGTCGTTCGTGGACGACATGCTCTCGGGGCGGCGGGGCGCCGAGCTGGCCCGTGCCGTGGTGGAGATCGGCCGAGTGCTCGAGCTGTCCACGGTGGCCGAAGGCATCGAGACCGAGGATCAGGCCACCGCGCTGGAGGCCATCGGGTGCCGGTTCGGCCAGGGGTACCTGTACTCCAAGCCCCTCCCGGCCGCGGCGGTCGAAGAGCTCCTGCTTCGCCCCACGCTCGCGCTCACCAGCTGAGCGCTGCGTCGCAGGCCGTGTCCCGGCTGGGGGTGAGGTTGCGCGAGAGTGCGGGCCGTGGACACCGCCGCCGACCCCGAAAGGCCCGCGCCATGACCGACAGCGAGACATCGCCGCCCCCGGGCCGGGTGCGGCTCGACATCGAGGGCCCGGTAGCGGTGATCACCAACGACAACGTGGCCAAGCACAACGCCTTCGACGACGCCATGGACGCCGAACTCTTCGCCATCCTGGGGGAGCTGAAGGAACGTCGCGACGTGCGGGCCGTGGTGTGGCGGGGCGAAGGCAAGTCCTTCTCCTCGGGCCGCGACGTGGCGGCCATCGGCGGCTCCCAGGTGACGCTGTCGCACCACGAGCTGATGACCCGGGGCCACCGCGGCGTCCTGCAGATCTTCGACCTCGACGCGCCCATCCTGGTGGCCTGCAAGGGCTGGTCGATCGGCGCGTCGTTCCAGCGGGCGTTGCTCTGCGACATCCGCGTCGGCGCCGAGGGGGCCCGCTTCATGCTGCCCGAGGTCACCCACGGGGTGATCCCCGACACCGGTGGCGTGGGTCGGCTCTTCC
>JANMIX010000553.1:0-12136 GCA_031376015.1 Acidimicrobiia bacterium
CACGCTGTTCGAGCTGATGGGCTCGATCGGGGCGGACACCGCGGTCGTGACCCGGGCCCGCAAGATGCTGGCCACCTTCGAGGCCGATGCCGAAGCCGTCGATGCGTCGTTGGCGGCGGCCGCCATCAACCTTGTGGCCGAGCACGGCGGCCCCGAGGACTACCGGCACTACCTGCAGCGATTCGCCGAGGTCACCAACCCTCAGGAGCAGTTGCGCTACCTCTACGCGCTCGGGCGGTTCGGCGACGAGGAGTCCTTCAACGACATGCTGCAGCGCAGCATCACCGAGTTCCGCACGCAGAACGCCCCGTTCCTGCTGGCCTTCGCGCTCCGCAACCGGCGGATGGGTCCGGTCGCCTGGAGGTTCCTGGCGACGCACTGGGAGGAGGTGCTCGCCCGCTTCCCCGACTCGATGGCGGTTCGCATGCTGGAGGGCATCAAGGTGATCGCCGATCCGGTCCTCGCCCGCGAGATCCAGGGCTTCTTCGAGGAGCACCCCCTCACCCACGGCACCCTCACCCTCGCCCAGCACCTCGAACGGCTCCAGGTGAACGTGGCGCTGCGCGAGCGGGACCAGACACCGCTGGGAGCGGCGCTGCGGTGATTTCGTCGGGGCTGTCGGTGTTCGCCGTCGAGCCTCGATCCGTGCAGGTGTGGTGGCGGCGCGGCGGCGACGGGAACCCGGGCGTGCAGAGCTTCGACGGGCTCACCCCCGGCCAACCCTGCCGCCTCCCCGTCGACGCCTGCGGCGCAACGATCACGGTCACGCCGCCCGAGCAGGATCTCGGCGCCCTGTTGTGCCGGGTGGCCACGGTGAACGACACCCACATCGGCTGTGACTACTTCGGGCTGCGCGGTCGCATGATCGAGCCACCGGCGACGGTCCCCCACGCCGAGCGCTGCCTCCGTTCGGCGGTGCGGGACGCCGTCGACTGGGGCGCCGACCTCCTCGTCGTGAAGGGTGATCTCACCCACCACAGTGACCCGGAGGAATGGACGGTGATCGGCCAGGTCCTGGCCGGCCTCCCGCTGCCGGTGGTGGTCGCGCCCGGCAATCACGAGATGCGCCGGTCGCGGGTCGGCGAGCCACAGGCGGAAGCGGCACGCGTCGGCCTGCACCTGGTGCACGGGGTGGAGGCCATCGATCTCCCCGGCGTGCGGGTGCTCTTGGCCGACACCACGATCTCCGGAAAGGAGCACGGCCGCATCGGTCCGCTCACCGACGAGTTGTGCCGGCGGGCCGAGCGCGCCGCGGCCGGGGTCCTCATCGGCCTCCACCACCATCCGCAACGTTTCACCCTGCCCACGTTCTGGCCACCGGGGATCCCCGGCAAGCAGGCCGGGCAGTTCCTGCGACGGCTGTCGAGCGCAGCCCCGGGCCGCACGTTGGTCACCACCGGCCACACCCACCGGCACCGGCGTTACCGGCGCCACGGGGTCACCATCACCGAAGTTGGCTCGACGAAGGACTTTCCCGGTACCTGGACGGGCTACCTGGTCTACGAGCGTGGCATCCGCCAGGTGGTGCGCCGGGTCAGCGACCCGAGCGTGCAGGTGTGGCTCGACCACACCCGAACTGCGGTCGGCGGCCTTTGGGCACGGTGGTCACCGGGCACCTTGGAGGACCGCTGCTTCGCGCTGGGGTGGCACCGTTGACCCCACGGTGAGCGGCGGCACCGATCGGCTCAGCGGGCGAGGGACACCACCAGGGCGACCTGGGCCAGGTGATAGGTGGTGATGATGGCAAGGCGCTGGCGGGGGAACTCGCGCACGAAGCGCGTCCAGCCGATCATGGCGTCGGAGGCGACGAACAGCGCTGCGCCCAGGAAGGCAAGGCCCGCCCCGGAGGCCGACACGAACATCGACAGGATGACCGCCATGTAGAGGCTCACGGGTACGGCCATCCCCTTGGGGGCGGCACCCTTGAGGATGGCGACCACGACGGGCAGGAGCACGACGGCGAGGAGAGCCAACGGTGACTCCCCTTCGCCGGCGTGCACGAAGCCGGCGATGTAGGCGACGTGGGCCAGCAGGAACGAGGCCAAACCGAAGGTGAACGTGTCGAGGGGACCCACTGCGCGTTCGGGGAGCATCAACCACACGTCACCGGCCAACGAGAGCACGAGGGCCACGACGAACCAGGCGCGCTGCGTTCCATCCGACGGGTCGAGCACCATCGCGGCAGCGATGAGGGGCACCATCGTGGCCGGCTTGGCCAGGTATTCCAGACGCTTGTCGCCCCGGCCGACGGCCACCCAATCGAGCATCGCGAGGGCCACGCCGGCCAGCACGAGCACGGTTGCGGCGGACTGCACCCCGAGGTTCTAGCCGCTTCGGGCGAAGGTTCCCGGGTCGCTGTCGTTGCGAACTTGCCGCCGTGTGCCCAACATGGAGGGGTGCCGAGCCCCCTCTCCGAGCGTCGCGAGCGCCGCTTGCGCTTCGCGCTGGGCCTCAACCTGGTCATCGTGGCTGCCCAGATCGTGGCTGGGATGGTGGCATCCTCGGTCGGCCTGCTGGCCGACGCCGCACACAACCTGGCCGACGTGGCCGCGGTGGCCTTGTCGCTGGGGGCGGTGCGCCTGGCCCGGCGCCGGCCCAGCGCGGCGCGTTCGTTCGGCTATCACCGCAGCACGATCCTGGCGGCCCAGGCCAACGCGGCGGCGGTACTGGTGGTGGCCGGCCTGGTGCTGGCCGAGTCGATGCGGCGCCTGCTCGATGTCCACCCGGTCGAAGGGGGCCTGGTGGCAGTGGCGGCGACGGTGGCGGCCGTGGTCAACACCATCGCGGCCCTCGCCCTGCGTGAGCACCACGGCCCCGGTCATGAGCACGGTCATGGGCCCTCACACCCGGGCGATCTGAACATGCGCTCGGCCATGCTGCACCTCGCCGGCGACGCCCTGGCATCGGTCGGTGTGGCGGTGGCCGGGGTGATCATCTTTCTGCACGACGGCTGGTACTGGCTCGACCCGTTGGCCTCGGCCACCATCGCCGGGTTCATCGCCTGGCGCGGCATCGCCCTGCTGCGGGAGACCTCCGAGGTGCTGCTGGAAGCGACCCCTGCAGGTCTCGACGTGGTGGCGCTGGCCGGGGCCATGGTGGCGGTGCCCGGAGTGGAGTCCGTGCACGATCTGCACGCCTGGGCGCTGTCGAGCGAGGTACGCGCCCTGTCGGCGCATCTGGTGCTCGAAGGACATCCCACCCTGGAGGAGGCCCAGGTCGTGGGCGAGCGGGTGAAGACCTCCATCGCCGGGCCGTTCCGCATCGACCACGCCACCCTCGAACTCGAATGCGAGGCCTGCGGCGAGCCCGAGGTGTGGTGCGCCATCGACGCCACGCCCCTCCCCGGGCACCGTCACGATCACCCGCACTGAGCGCAGCGAGGTACGTCCTTCAGAGCCCCCCGATCGACGGCGTGAAGCGGGCCAGGTAACTGGTGAGATGCGAGTAGAGCCCCGTGGCCAGGGCGATCCCCAGAGCAACCAGGAGCACCCCCGACACACGTTCCACCACCGCACTGATCCGTCGTAGGCGTGCCCCCCACGACGGGAACGAGACCAGGCCGAGCGAGGCGGCCAGGAAGGGCACGCCGATGCCCATGGCGTAGGCCGACAGCAGCAGTCCTCCCCGCAGCGGATCGGCGCGCGTGGCGGCGACGGAGAGGGCGGCGCCGAGCAAGGGACCCACGCACGGGCTCCACGCCGCCCCGAACCCGACGCCCAGCACAAAGGGCCGCATCGGCCCGGCGCGGGGAAGTCGCTGAACAGGCCGCCACTCGGCGCCCGCCATCCGGAACCGGCCGAAGACGCCGAGCAGCGCCAGCCCCATGAGGACCACCAGCACGCCACCCAGACGTTCCACCCAGATGCGCACGTCGTCGAGCGAGGAGCCGACGCCCCCGGCGGCCACGCCCAGGCTGGTGTAGACGGCGGTGAATCCCAGCACGAATACGGCGGTGGCGGGCACGACCCGGGCCACCTCGCCCTCGGCGACCTCGCCCACCACCATCCCCAGATAGGCGGGCACCAGGGGCACCACGCAGGGGGCGAGGAACGACGCCACCCCCGCACCGAAGAGGGCGGTCAGATCCGTCAGCACGGTGCCGCCGCCCGGAGGTTCACGGGCCGAAGGTGAAGGCGTAGGCCTCCACGCCGGCGGCTGGCATCTCGAAGGCGAGCGTGTGGAATCCACTGGGACCGTGAGCCACTACCGCCACCAGATCGTCGTCGGTCAGATCGAACACCGTCCGGTTCTGCTCGTCGGTCCTGATCCGCGCAGTGCGCGCCGCAGGCGCTACGGGCTGGCCGTCGAGGGTGACCACCACCGTCACCGGTCCAGCAGTGCCCGGCGCCAGGCCGAGTACGACGTTGACCTCGCCGGCCCGGTACCGCAGGCGCAGGCTGTCCCCCGCGGCGGCGGTGGTGGCCGCCTGACCGGAGATGCGCCACCGACCGTCCAGATCGAAGTGGTCTTCGGGCACCTCGGCCGGCCCGTTCTGCGGTGCCGCCCCCGTGGCGTAGTTCGCATCGGTGGCATCGAACGCGGCGCCGAAGTCGGTGCCGAGGTGCAACTCCTTGGTGATGGCGGCGGTGTACTTCGGGTCGACCGCGCCGGCGTCGGCCAGGGGAGTGGTCGCGGCCACGCCCAACAGTGCGCGCACCTCCTGCTCCTTGCGGGTGTAGTCCCCCTCACCGAAGTGCACGGCGCGGATCCGGCCCTGGATGTCGGCCACGTACTCGGCGGGCCAGTACTGGTTGGCGAAGTTGCGCCACACCTTCATGTCGTCGTCGAACAGGACGGGCCAGGTCACTCCCAGGTCCTTCACCGCCCGGGCCACGTTGGTGTGGTCGTGCTCGAACTCGAACTCGGGCGAGTGGATCCCGATGATCTGCAGTCCTTCGGCGTGATAGCGGTCATAGAGGGCCCGCAGATGCGGCAACGTGCGGATGCAGTTGATGCACGAGTAGGTCCAGAAGTCGTAGATGACGACCTTGCCGGACAACTGTGCCGGACTCAGCGGGGCGGAGTTGAGCCATCCCCGGTTCCCCTCCAGAGAGGGGACCTCGGCGGCCACAACGGGAAGGTTCTCGACTGGACCATCGGCGCCGGCGCCGATGGTCACCGGGTCGCGGCGTGAGGCGACGAAGACCGACATGCCGGCCACGACGACCAGCGCGGCCAACGCGGCGAGTGCGACGCGACGATCCATCGGGGGATGATCGCAGGCGCCCGAGCTCCGCGTGGCGGCACGGGCGGTTGTTCACCGTTTCGTGAGATGCCGGCGGTCGAGGGCTCCCAGGCCGCGGTTCGCGAGCGGACGCCTCAGCCGGCTACGGCCGCCAGGGCCTCGTCCCAGGCGGCGCCCTGTTCGATCAATTGGCGGTAGCGCATGACCAGCACCGGCCGGTTGAAACCGAGCACACCCGACAGGCGACCCCGCCGGCCGTAGATGGCCACGAAGCGCCGCTCCTCCAGAGAGCCGTCCACCACCTCGACGGTGTCGGCGTCGTTGGACCGGCCCGCCAGTTGGATCTTGCGGTCGTACTGATCCGACCAGAACCACGGGACAGGCTCGTAGGCGTGCGTCGCCACAGTGGCGTCATCGCCGGCCAGCAGGGTGCGCGCCGCGTGTTCGCCCTGGTCCTGGGCGTTGTCCCAGTGCTCGAGGCGCATGGTCTCCCCGAAGCGGCGGTTCGGCCATCGGGCCACGTCCCCGGCGGCCACCACCCCCGGCGCCGCCCGGCAGGTCTCGTCGCAGACGACGCCGTTGTCCACGGTGAGCCCTGAGCCCTCCAGCCATTCGGTGTTGGGGATGACCCCTACGCCCACCACCACCACGTCGGCCTCGACATGGGAGCCGTCGCTCAGCCGCACCCGCGCCACGCGGCCGGCGCCGTCGGCCTCGAAACCGTCGACGCCGGTCGACAGCCGCAGGTCCACGCCGTGATCGCGGTGCAGTCCGGCGCACACCATGCCCATCGTGTCGCCCAGGCCGCGCTGCAGGGGCACGGGGAGCGCTTCGAGAACCGTCACCTCCAGGCCCATCTGGCGAGCCGTGGCGGCCACCTCCGAACCGATGAAGCCCGCCCCCACCACGACGACCCGGGCGGGCCCGGCATCCAGATCGGCTTTGAGGGCGAGTCCGTCATCGAGCGTGCGCAGCAGATGGATGCCGGCCAGGTCCGGCTGGTCGTTCAGGCGCCGGACCCGGGAACCGGTCGCCACCACGAGGCCGTCGAAGCCGACGCGGTCGCCACCGGCGAGGATGACCGAGCGATCGCCCAGGTCGAGACCCGTGGCGGTGGAACCCAACCGCCACTGCACGTCGAGATCCTCGATCGAGGTGCCCACCGGGCCCAGCCACAGGCGGTCGGTGCCCCACTTGCCCGACAGCACCTGCTTGGACAGTGGAGGGCGGTCATAGGGCAGGTGGGCTTCGGCGCCCACCACCGTGAGGCGCCCCTCGTAGCCCTCGTGGCGCAGCGTCTCGACGGCGCGCAATCCGGCCAGGGACCCGCCCACGACAACGACGTGATCGAGCGAACGACCGTGCGACATGGGAGCGGCGAGCGGGTCGGCTCCGGCGGTGCGGAGGCTCAGCCTTCGATCTTGATGGCCTGCTTGGGGCAGCGGCGCACGGCCTCTTCGACCTTCTCGCGCAGCGCCTCCGGCGGCTCTTCCTGCAACACGTACAGGAAATCGTCATCGCGCACCTCGAACACCTCAGGCGCCGCGGCCATACACAGTGCGTTGCTCTCACAGAGATCGAAGTCGACAACGACCCGCATCGGATCCTCCTCGGTAGTACGTCGGGTCAACCTACCCCGTCATCGCTGCCCCACCGACCACGACAACCGGCCCGCCAGGTTCTCCGAACGTGCGTTCCCAACGACCCCCGCTGGAGCGGTTGAGTTCGGCCGCGGCGAGGCGCCTGGCGTTGGCCGCGCAGGGTTTTGGCGCCACCCGACCGGCGGGGCGGATCGACCTGGGGCACGCCCGCCGCGCGCTCCGCCGGGTGGGTCTGGTGCAGATCGACTCGGTCAACGTCCTGGTCCGATCTCATGAATTGCCGCTCTTCTCCCGCCTCGGCGCCTACCCGCGGGGCGCGGTGGACGCGCTGGCCGAACGGCACCGCGAGTTCTTCGAGTACTGGGCGCACGAGGCCTCCTTCGTCCCCATCGCGCTGCACCCGTTGCTGCGGTGGCGCATGGGGCGCGCCGGCACCGAGGCCTGGGGGTCGATCGTGCGCCTGCGCACCGAGATGCCTGGCTACCTGGACGCGGTCCTCCAAGAGGTGGCCGACCGTGGCCCTCTGGCGGTGTCGGGGCTCTCCGATGCGGGGTCGCGACCGGGCGTGGGGATGTGGAACTGGAGCATCGGAAAGACTGCTCTGGAGGCGTTGTTCTGGTTTGGTGAGCTCAGCGCGGTCGGCCGCAGCCGCACCTTCGAGCGCATCTACGACCTCACCGAGCGGGTGATCCCCTCCGAAGTGCTGGCGCAGCCCACCCCTGCGGAGGCCGACGCCCAACGGGCCCTGCTGGCGCATTCGGCGCGATGGCTCGGGGTGGGCACGGCCAAGGACCTGGCCGACTACTTCCGGATCCGCACCCCGGTCGCCCGGCCCTTGTTGGAGGACCTGGTCGAGGAAGGAGTGCTCTGGCCGGTGACCGTCGAGGGATGGAAGGACCGCGCCTATCTCGACCCCAACGCCACGGTCCCGCGCCGGATCGCTGCCCGTGCCCTGCTCAGCCCATTCGACTCACTCATCTGGGAACGGACCCGCACCGAGCGCATCTTCGGCATGCGGGTTCGCCTGGAGATCTACACCCCGGCCGCCCGCCGGGAGCACGGCTACTACGTGCTGCCGTACCTGCTGGGCGATCAACTGGTGGCGCGGGTCGACCTCAAGGCCGACCGGGCCAACCGCGCGTTGCGGGTGCAAGCCGCCTTCATCGAACCGGCGCACGCGTCTCGCGCCGCCGAGGTGGCCGCCGAACTGCGCACCGAGTTGGACCTGATGGCTCGGTGGTTGGGCCTCGAGCGTGTCGAGCACGCCGGCGGCGGAAACCTACGTGTCGGAGGTCGGAACCAGCCGGGGTGACGTCACGCTCGGGGGCACCGAGGTCTGCACCGGCATCTGGACCTGCCGGTCGCTGGCGGGGACGTCGGGGATCGTCTTGAGCACCTTCGCCGGCACGCCGCCGACGATGACGTAGGGCTCGACGTCGCGGGTGACCACCGCACCGGCGGCCACCACCGCGCCCCGACCGATGGTCACACCCTGGGTGATGATGGCCCCGGCGCCGATCCAGACCTCGTCCTCCACGACGATCGGCTTCGTCCACCCTCCCCGGCCCTTGCCCGGGACGTAGCGCTCGCCGTGGTTGATCGTCTCGAACATCACCCGGGGACCGATCTGCACCCGTGCGCCGATGACGACCTTGTCGTTGGGTACGCCGAAACGGATCTCGGTGTTGAGGTACGAGCCCCGGCCGATCTCGATGTTCTTGGCTCCGCCGAAGGGCGTGATCGAGAGAGGACCCACGATGCGACACGGGCCCTGCGTTCGCACCCCCGCCAGCCGGTAGATCACCGGACGGATGCGGTCGAACCTGCGCAGCCTCGGGAGGTGGTTGGCCAGGCTCAAGAAGAGCAGCTCTCGCAGTCGCATCATCATCCTCCCCAACCTCGACCCGTGCGCCACGCCACGTCGTCGAGACGGCACATCCCGAAATGTTACGGCACCGGGTTGCTGCCACGGAAAGGTCCGGGGGCGAGTGCCCGCTCCCGGCAGCCACCGACGGCAGGTCAGGACGCGGCGGCGGTCTCGCTGAAGGCGGTCCACAAGTTGCCGTAGCGGCCGCCTTCGGCCAGCAAGGCCGAATGGGTACCGTCCTGCACGACGCGTCCTCCGTCGATCACCAGGATGCGATCGGCCACCGCCGCGGTGGGCAGACGGTGGGCCACCAGAAGCGTCGTGCGCCCCCGCGACACCACGCCCATGGCCCGCTGCACCTTCGCCTCGGTGGAGAGATCCAGGTTGGACGTGGCTTCGTCGAGCAGGAGGATGGCGGGGTCCACGAGCAGGGCGCGGGCCAGGGCGATGAGCTGGCGTTCGCCCGCCGAGAGGTTGCGGCCCCGCTCGGTCACGGGGGTGAGGAACCCGTCGGACAATCCGGCCACCAGCTCATCGGCACCGACGGCCCGAGCGGCCGCCTCGATCTCCTCGTCGGAGGCGTCGGGACGGCCGTAGGCGATGTTGGCCCGGATCGTGCCGGTGAACAGGAACGCCTCCTGAGGGACGATGCCGAGCTGGCGGCGGTAGGCGCTCAGATCGAGGTCGCGGACGTCGGCGCCGTCGACCAGCACCCGGCCCTGCTGGGGGTCGTAGAAGCGGGCGACCAGCTTGACGATGGTGGACTTGCCGGCGCCGGTCTCGCCCACCAGCGCCACGGTCTCGCCGGCCCGCACGTGCAGGTCGACGTGGTCCAGCGCCAGCAACCCGTTGGTGCGCGGGTACGAGAAGGTGACGCCTTCGAAGACGACATCCCCCCGGAGCCGCCCGGGCGCCGGTGCGCCGGGATGCACGGGCGTGGCCGAGGGGGTGCCCATCAACTCGTCGATCTTGGCCATCGACGCCGCCGCCTGCTGCCAGGTGTCGAACACCTGGGAGAGCTGCTGGATCGGGGAGAAGAACTGATCCAGGTAGAGCACGAAGGCGATCACCACGCCGGCGGTCACCCGACCATCGGCGCTGAGCATCGCCCCCGCGGCCAGCACCACGGCCGAGGCCAGATCCGACAGCAGCAGCACGAAGGGGAAGTACAGCGCGATGAGATGTTGCGCTCGCAGGCGATCGGCGACGTAGCGGTCGTTCACCTGCCGGAACCCGGCAACGTTGCGGTCCTCTCGCACGTAGGCCTGGGCCACCCGGACCCCCGAGAGGCTCTCCTGGAAGTTGGCGTTCACCGCCGCGATGGAGTCGCGGGCCCGACCGTAGGCCCGGGTCGACGCCCGCTTGTAGACCAGCGTGGCCACCACCAGGGGTGGCACCACGGTGGCCGCCGCCAGGGCCAGCGGCGGCGAGAGCACCACCAGGAACACCAGCACGCCGCCGCAGGTGAACAGGCTGACGATGGCCGACACCAGCCCGGTCTGGAGCAGTTGGCTGAAGGCCTCGACGTCGGTGGTCATGCGGGTCATCACCCGGCCGCCCAACTCGTGGTCGTAGAACTCCAACGACAGCCGTTGCAGGTGGGCGAAGATCCGGATCCGCAGGGCGTAGAGCAGGCGTTCGGCCGTGCGTCCGGTGACCAGGGTGTACGCCCGCGTCACCACCCAGTCGGCGCCGACGGCGAGCCCGAACAGCGCCGCGCTCCACCACAGCACGCGCTCGTTGCCGGCGGTGACCCCCTTGTCGATGCCGCGCCGCACCAGGAAGGGGCCCAGCACCGTGAGCAGCGTGTCGAGCACGACCAGACCCAGGCCCACACCCAGCGGGAAGCGGTAGGGGCGCAGGAACGTGCGCAGCCGGAAGCGGGTGCCGTCGTCGGCCGCCTCGTGGGTCACATCCACCTCGGGACGCTCATCTGCGGGTGGGAGCCGGTCGAGCGCGGCCAGCAGTCCGGGTGTGGCCGCCAGGCCCATCCCGGCGCCACCACTGGCCGGGCCGCCGGGACCGGGTGCCATGCGAGACGGGCCGGCCACGTTCAGGGTGGCCCGGGGATCCTGGCGGCCGGCGACGCGCTCGTAGGGCCACAGATCCACGACCGGCCCGAGCGGCGGCGGGGTTGCCTCGGCGGTGTCGTCCGGGCCCGACAGAAGGGCGCGGTAGAGCCGGCTGGAGGCCAGCAGTTCGTCGTGCGTGCCTTCGTCGACAACCCGGCCACCGTCGACCACCACGATCCGGTCGGCCAGACGCAACGTCGAGCGCCGGTGCGCCACCAGCAGGGTGGTCCGACCCGCCATGAGCCTGCGCAAGGTGGCGTGGATGTCCTCCTCGGTGACGGCGTCGATGGAGGCGGTGGCATCATCGAGGATCAGTACCTGGGGGTCGGTGAGGATGGCCCGGGCCAGGGCGACCCGCTGGCGTTGGCCGCCCGACAGCGTGAGACCACGCTCGCCCACCAACGTGTCATAGCCCTCGGGCAGCGCGCGGATGAACGCATCAGCCTCGGCCGCGCTCGCCGCCGCGGTGATCTGCTCGTCGGTGGCGTCGGGACAGCCGTAGGCGATGTTGTCGCGCACGGTGTCGGAGAACAGGAACGCCTCCTCGAACACGACCCCGACCTGGCGCCGCAACGAGTCCAAGGTGACGTCGCGCACGTCCACCCCATCAATGCGCACCGCGCCGGCAACCACGTCGTAGAAGCGGGGCAACAGGAGCGACACGGTCGACTTGCCCGACCCGCTCACGCCCACGAGGGCCACGGTCTCCCCGGGGGCCACCCGCAGCGAGAAACCGTCCAGCACCGGTTCGTCGCGGGTGTACCCGAAACGCACGTCGTCGAAGACGACCTCACCCTCCCTCACGACGAGCGGCTGCGCCCCGGGCGATTCGACGACGAGCGGGTTGGCGTCGAGCAGGTCGAGCAGGCGCTCGGCGCCAGCACGGGCCTGCTGGCCCACCGCCATGAGCACAGCGAACATGCGCACGGGCCCCACCAGTTGCACCAGGTACGAACTGAAGGCCAGGAAGGTGCCGAGGCTGATGCTGCCCCGCATGGCGAGCCACCCGCCGAAGGCCAGCACCGCCACCTGCGCCAGGGTGGGAACCGCGGCGAGGGTGGGGGTGAACCGGGCCTGGAGGCGGATGAGGCGTAGGCGCGACGAGAACAGCTCCTCGCCCACCGCGGCCAGGCGTCGGATCTCACGCTCCTCCTGGCCGAAGCCCTTGACCACTCGCACTCCGGTGACGGCCTCGTCCACGACGCCGGCGACCTCGCCGGCGCGCTGCTGGGCGTCCCAGGAAGCAGGGAAGATCGTGGTGCGCAGCCGCAGCGCAACGACCGCCAGAACGGGCAGGGCCAGCAGTGCGACCACGGTCAACGGGGGCGACAGCACCGCCATGACGACCAGCGCCACCACCAGCAGGACGATGTTGCCCAACATGATGGGCAACACGGCCAGCAGGCTCTGG
>JANMIX010000564.1:0-5300 GCA_031376015.1 Acidimicrobiia bacterium
TGGGCGGGGCCGGTTGGGGGGGTCGTGGGGGGGGGGGGGTGGGGGTTTTGGAGCGTGTTCTTCCCCGAGCCGTTGGGGCACCCGGGGGGGGGGCCCCCCACCGCCGTGGTCCTCGGTCGAGGTCGGCCCTGCGGCCGGCCGGGTGGGGGAGATCATGACGTCGCTCATCGAAGCCCTCCGAGTTGGTCCGCGGTGGCGAGGACCTTTCTCACGTAGTTCTGTGTTTCCGGATACGGGGGAATGCCGCCATAGCGGCTGACCGCGCCGCCGCCCGCGTTGTACGCGGCCAGGGCCAGTTCTGTGGAGCCGAAGCGCTTCAGGTGCCCGGCGAGCAGGCGGGCGGCGCCGTCAACCGCCTGTGCGGGGTCGAACGCGTCGACACCGAGGCTGCGTGAGGTTGCCGGCATCAGCTGCATCAGGCCCTGAGCGCCCGCGGGACTCTGGGCTCGGGGATTGAGCCCGGACTCGACACGGGCCACTGCGCCCAGCAGGTTGGCCGGGACGCCGTAGCGCTGCGCGGCGCCGGCGAACAGATCGTTGTAGCTGCCGTTGCTGCCGCCGGCGACCGAAGGTGCAAGGGGTGCTCCGCGTCCGAGTGCGGCCAGGGATCCGCCGAGGCCCGAACCCGTCAGGGCCGGTGCGCCGGGGGCCGTGATTCGCCGGATGGCGACGGGAGTACCCCACACCTTCTCGATCCGAACCTTGGCGCCGCTGTGGGGCGCGTCGATCATCTGTCCGTCGCCCATGTAGATGCCCACATGAGTCACCTTCCCGGAGAAGAAGACGAGATCTCCCGGCTGTGCCTCGGCCAGCGAGGACACCGCTTGTCCCTTGCGCATCTGGTCGTCGGAGGTGCGGGGTAGGTCGATGCCGAGTTGCTTGAACGTGTGTTGCACCAGGCCCGAGCAGTCGAAGCCGCTCGGATCCTCGCCGCCCCACACATAAGGAACGCCGAGCTGCTGGGTGGCCAGGGCAACCGCGCGGGCACCCAGATCAGTGGCGCCGCTGGCCGCCGCGCTGGTGTCAGCGTTCAGGTAACCGGCCAGCACACCCTGGAAGTCCGCAGGTTTGGGCGCGCCCAGGGCATCCGCCATCGGCGGGCGGACGGGCACGAAGCGGGCCTGGATGCTCGCCATCCGGGCCTGCACCAGCGCCATGCCGTCGGCGACGCCGCCCACGAGGCCGGTCGTCATTCGGAGTCCTCCTCGATGGCGCGGGCATGGCGGGCCATGACCAGTTCGTCCGCCGCGCTGGCTTCGGCGCGCAGCGATGCCTGCCAGTGCTCCTCGCGCCGGCGTTCGTCGAGCCGTTCGAGGCCGGTCACCCGACCCTTGGCCTCCACCCATCCCTGCCGGGCCCCGTCTAGCACCAGTTCCGCCTCGACTCGCCGTTGCCGGGCGGTGACGACCGACTTGGCGGCGGCCTCGGTGAGCGCCCGCTTTGTCAGGTAGGTGGCGGTGTTCATCGGCCCCTCCGATGCCGGGGCATTGGCGTAGCGAGTCTCGGCCGCATGCTCGGCCGCCGCGGCCTGCTCGGCGCCGCTGCGGGCCCCGGCCAGTGCCAGCACAGCCTTCTCCTCCACGATACGCCGCACCCGCAGCACCGCCGCGAGCCGGAACCGATACCGCTTCATACGTAACCGTCCGAGGGTCCGACCAGGGACGCCAGGGCCGACCAGGCGTCGCGGGCAGTGCTGCGCTCCTGCATGTCCTGGGTGAGGAAGGTGCGGATGGGCCCGGCCAGCTGGACGGCCCGGTCGACCAGCGGGTTCGAGCCGGGCACATAGGCGCCGATGTCGAGCAGATCCTTGGCGTCACGATGGGCGGCCATGAGCCGGCGCAGTTCGGTGGCCGCCGCCCGCTGGTCGCTGGTGGTGATCGCCCCGGTGACCCGGGAGATCGACTCGAGCACGTCGATGGTGGGGAAATGGCCCTCGGTGGCGAGGCGGCGGGACAGCACCACGTGACCGTCGAGGATCGATCGGGCGGCGTCGGCGATCGGCTCGTTCATGTCGTCGCCGTCGACCAGCACGGTGTAGAGACCGGTGATGCTGCCGCGCTCGCCGGCCCCGGCCCGCTCGAGCAGGCGGGGGAGAAGGGCGAAGGTGGAGGGCGGGTAGCCCCGGGTGGCGGGGGGTTCCCCTGCCGAGAGGCCGATCTCGCGCTGGGCCATGCAGAAGCGGGTGAGGCTGTCCATCATCAGCACCACGTCGCGGCCCTCGTCGCGGAAGGCCTCGGCGATGCGGGTGGCGCCGAACGCGGCCCGAAGACGGACCAACGGCGGCTCGTCGGAGGTGGCGACCACCACCACCGAGCGGGCGAGGCCTTCGGGGCCGAGATCGTGCTCGATGAACTCGCGGACCTCCCGGCCACGCTCGCCGATGAGCGCGATCACCGAGATCTCGGCGTCGGTGCCCCGGGCGATCATCGACAGCAGGCTGGACTTGCCGACCCCGGAGCCGGCGAAGATCCCGAGCCGTTGGCCGCGTCCGCAGGGCACCAGCGTGTCCATGGCACGTACGCCGAGGGGCAATTGGCTGTCCACCAGGGAGCGGCGCAGCGGGTGGGGCGGTGCACCGTCCACCGTGACCTGGGTGACGCCCAAGGGCAGGGGCCGGCCGTCGATGGGGCGGCCGAGACCGTCCAGGATGCGTCCCAGGAGCTGCTCGCCGATCGGGACGGTCCGGGGCATCCCGGTGGTTCGGGCCGGTGCACCGGCGGCGATGCCGACCAGTTCGCCGTAGGGCATGCACACCAGGCCACTGTCGGCACAGGCCACCACCTCGCACTCGACCGGGCCGTTGGTGGAGGTGACGGTGACCGAATCGCCGATGGCGGCGCTCACACCGGCGATCTCGAGGTGGATACCCACTACCCGGGCGACGCGGCCCGACACGATCGGGCGGGCGGCCATCTGGGCGGACGGCAAGCGCTGGGCGAGGCGTTCGGCGAAGGGGAGGGTGGCGGTGCTCACCGGCTCACTCGCCTCTCATCACGGTGGCGACGCGAGCGAGGGCCGGGCCGAGTTGGGCGTCCACGACGCAGTCGCCCATCTCCACGATGCAGCCGCCACGCTCGATCGACTCATCGGCCATCATCGTGAGCACCGGACCGAGTGCGAGGTCCTTGAGCGGACCGAGCGTGTCGAGGTCTTTGGGGTGCAGGCGCACGGTGGCGGCGGCGGCACCCGAGGGCGCCAGCCGCATGGCGCGGATGAGGGCGTCGCGCCCGGGGGAGGCGGCCACGTCGAGCTCGCGGCCCAGCACCGAGCTGGCCAGCGCCAGTGCGGCGTCGACAACCACCGCCTCGAAGCCACGCAGCATGGTCTGTTCCACCCCGGCCACCCGGCCGAGCTGGTCGCGCAAGGTCATCAGCACCGCGCCCAGTTGCCGGCGGGCGGCGTCGACCTCGGCGGCCCCCGCGGAGCGGCCCTCGGCGAGGCCGGCGTTGTAGCCCTCGGCCCGTCCGTCGGCGAAACCGTCGTTGTAGCCCTCCTCGATGGCGGCATCGACGCGCGCCGGGTCGAAGGTCTGGTTGTGCAGTTTCGACAGGTCCATGTCCAGCGTCGCTGGCCGGGCGTCGGAGCCGCGAACGATCCGCCCCCGGCTAATCAATGAATTCATCCGCGCTCCGGGTCAGCACCAGCTGGCCGGACTCTTCGAGCGCACGGATGATGCGCACGATGCCGCCCTGGGCCTCTTCGACGTTCTTGAGTCGCACCGGGCCGAGTAGGTCGATCTCCTCGGCCAGGTTCTGTGAGGCACGCTCGGACAGGTTCCGCATGATCTTCTGGCGGACGTCGGTCTTGACGCCCTTGAGGGCGATGGCCAGATCCTTGGAGTCCACCTGGCGCAGGATGAGCTGGATCGAGCGGTCATCCAGAGTGGTGATGTCCTCGAAGACGAACATCTTCTGGCGAACCTCGTCGGCCAGTTCGGGATCGTTGCGCTCGAGACCCTCGAGGATGAGGCGTTCCGTGGCGCGGTCGGAACGGTTGAGGATGTCGACCAGTGAGAGGACCCCGCCCACATTCGACATCTCGCCTGTTGGCTGCAGCACCGAGGAGAGCTTGCGCTCCAACACCCGCTCGACCTGCTCGATCACGTCCGGGGTGGTGCGGTCCATCACCGCCAGCCTCAGAGCGACGTCGCGCTGGAGTTCCTCGCTGAGCCCGCTCATGATCATGGCGGCCGAATCAGGGCCCAGGTGTGCGATGACCAGCGTGATCGTCTGGGGGTGCTCGTCGGCCAGGAAGTTGAGGATCTGGCGGGGGTCGGCGCGGCGCATGAACTCGAAGGGCATGTCCACGATGCCGGCGGAGACCCGGTCGAGGATCTCGGTGGCCTTCTGCTCGCCGAGGGTCTCCTCGAGCATCGTGCGGGCCAACTCCAAGCCGCCGGAGGTGATGCCGATCTTGGTGCCGGCAATGGCGACGAACTCGGTGAGCACGTCGTCGACCATGGTGGGCTCGATACGACGCAGACGGGCCACTTCGGCCATCAGCTCCGCCAGTTCGATCTCCGACATGGCGCGTAGCACCTTGGCCGAGCGCGTCTTGTCGATCTGGAGGAGGAGGACAGCGGCTTTCTGCATGCCGGAAAGGGTCTGGGTCGCCATGAGCGTCCTCAGCGCCTCTCCGCCATCCAGCCCCGAAGGAGCTGGGCGACATCGTCGGGCTTGCGGTCGATGAGTTCCACGATCTGGTTCTGGGTGTGTTCCCGCTGCAACTCAGCCGGCGAAGAGGCCAGCTCGCGCCCGTCCCCACCGGCGCCGACGCCGACAAGCGCGGGGACCCGGCTGAACACGTCGTCGTCGTCATTGGAGCCGGTGCCGAGGGCCATGCCGTCGCCGGCGGAGGGCAGCACGATGGGGTAGCGGGCCACGCTGGCCTTCTTCGAGCTGCGCCAGGCGAAGAAGAGCACGAGCGCCACGATCAGCAGGGCGCCGCCCGTCTCCAGGATGCTGTTGATCGGGCTCGCCCCCGAGGACTTGCCCAGCGTGTCGAGTTGCTGCTTGGCCGCCTGCGAGACGGTGGGATCGAGCACCAGCTTGGTGACCTGCACGGTGTCGCCGCGTGTGGCGTTGAAGCCCATGGCCGCCTTCACCAGGTTCTCGAGTTCCTGGGTGTTGACGCCCACTGAGGCGTCGACCGCCACCGCCACCGAGAGGCGGTTGACCTTGCCCGGTGCCGCAGAAACGATCTCGGTGGTGTGGTTGACCGCGTTCTGCCGCTGCGCGTCGGTCTTGGTGTAGTTGTTGTTGGATCCCGAGGTGGCGCCCAGCACATTGGCCGCCGGTGTG
>JANMIX010000569.1:0-6599 GCA_031376015.1 Acidimicrobiia bacterium
CGCCAACGCCGGGGTCGACCTGTCCAACGTCGCCCGGGGCTTCGCCGCGCTCCTTCCCGAGGACAGCGACCGCAGTGCCCGCCGCATCCGCGACGGCCTCAAGGCCCGAGCCGGGGTCGCGGTGGCCGTGATCGTGTCGGACACCTTCGGGCGCACCTGGCGCCGCGGCCTCACCGACGTGGCCATCGGCTGTGCGGGTATCGGCGCCATCCTGGACCTGCGGGGTGGGACCGACACCTACGGACGCGAGCTGCAGGTCACCGAGGTGGCCGTTGTCGACGAACTGGCGTCCGCCGCCGAACTGGTGATGGGCAAGTCCAGCGGGATCCCGGTGGCGGTGGTGCGGGGAGTGCCCACCGAATGGCTGCGCCGGGGCGAGGTGCGGGCCGAGCTGGTGCGCCGCCCCGAAGAGGATCTCTTCAGGTAGGACGTTGCTCGGCGAAGTAGGCGATGGTGGCCGCGGTGCCCTCGTCGATGAAAGTCCATGGGACCCAACCGAGGTGGATCTTGGCCCGGCTCGGATCGAGACAGGACCGCTGCAGCTCACCCGCCCGTGCGGGCGCGTACACCGGGGCCTCCGACGAGCTCACCGCCGCCGCCATTGACCGGTAGAGGTCGTTCACGGAGGTCTCGACGCCGGTGCCGATGTTGCACACCAGACCGCCACCTCGTTCGGCGGCGCGTACGAAGGCGTCCACCACGTCGTCGACGAACACGAAGTCGCGGGTCTGGGTGCCCTCCCCGAAAATGGTGCATGTGGCACCCTCGAGCAGGCGGCCGGTGAAGATCGACACGACCCCGGCCTCGCCGTGGGGGTCCTGCCGTGGGCCGTACACGTTGGCCAGCGCAAGGGCCGTGAACTCGAGTTGGTGCAGCTCGCGGTAGGCGTTGAGGTAGTCGATAGCCGACTTCTTCGACACGCCGTAGGGCGATAGCGGCCGGTGCGGCATCGACTCCTTGATCGGCAACTCCGACGGATCGGGGTCGCCGTAGAGCGTGCCGCCGCTGGCTGCGAAGACGACCTTGCGGGTGCCGGCGGCCCGGGCTCCCTCCAGCACCTGCAAGGTGCCGATGATGTTGATACCGGCATCGAATGCGGGGCGTTCGACCGAGACCCGCACATCGGCCTGTGCGGCCAGGTGGAAGATCACCTCGGGGGCGCGCCGGCGGATGAGCTCGACCACGGCGTCCTCACGGATGTCCAACTGGTGGAAGCTGACCTCGTGGTTGCGATCGGCCCGCGCTCGAGCCAGGTTGGCCAGATTGCCCGAGGAGAGGTCGTCGACGACGTCGACGGCATGCCCCTCGGCCAGCAACCGGTCGACGAGCGTCGAACCGATGAACCCGGCGCCGCCGGTGACGAGTGCGCGCATCAGGCCGGCTCGGGCAGGCGTACGCCGTGCAGCACCGTGCCGGCATCGATGCTCTGTCCGGTGCCGATCACGCAGTGCCCGCTCAGTGAGGCTCCCGCCCCCACACGCACTGCGCCGGCCAGGATCGAATCACGCACGGACGCCTCTTCTCCGATAGCCGATCCGGCGCCGACCACCGAGTCACGCACGGTAGCGCCCGCCGCCACGACGGCACCGTGCATCACCACCGACCGCTCGACTTTTGCCGCCGCATCGATCCGCGCGGTCGGGGCGACGCCGCCCACGGCCACGCCGCGCCGGCCATCGAGGTAGTCCAGCTGGGCGGCCAGATAGGCCTCAGGCGTCCCGGTGTCGAGCCAGTACACGTCGCCGTCGCTGAAGGCGAAGAGCGAGCGGTCCTCGACCATCCCAGGAAAGGTCTCCCGCTCGATGGAGACCCTGCGACCCGACGGGATGCGGGCCAGCACCGACGGCTCCAGCACGTAGGTGCCGGCGTTGATCCGATCGGTCGGCGCCGACCCCGGCGCCGGCTTCTCCACGAAGGCTTCGACCCGTCCGTCGGGGTCCGTCGGCACCACGCCGTAGCGGGACGGCTCCTCCACCCGGTGCAGCGCGATGGAACCCTCGGCCCCGGCCGCCTCGTGACGGGCGATGAACGCAGTCACGTCCAGGTCGGTGAGTACGTCGCCGTTGCAGACCAGAAAACGTTCGTCGATGCCGGCGTCGAGGGCGGCGAAGCGCACGGCGCCGGCGGTGTCGAGCGGTTCGGGCTCCACCGCGTAGTGCAGCTCGACACCGGCGCAGCGTCCGTCGGGGAAGGCAGCCTGGAACGCATCCGGGCGATAGCCGAGTGACAGGACCACGTGGTCGACACCGTGCTTGGCCAGGCCCGTCAGCACCCACTCCAGCATCGGCCGATCGACGATCGGCAGCATCTGCTTGGGTGTGTCGAGGGTGAGGGGCCGCAGCCGGGTGCCGAAGCCACCGACGAGGACGACCGCGATCATCAGTTGGCCGAGGAGGAACTGCTCACCGGTGGCGCGGTCGTTGTGGTGGATCCGCCCGACCCCGATGAACTCGATGAACTCGAACCCGATGAACCCGATGAACTCGATGACGGGGGGGCCGTCGTCGTCGCGGCGACGTCGGTGAGGTTGTCCAACCGGTGTTGCACGTCGTTCTGGCTGGGGATGGTGGAGTCCTTCGGCAGGAAGGCGATCGTCAGCGCCTGACCGTTGCGGAGCCGGACATCGGCGACCCCGTCGGTGACGATCCGGTTCGGCTTGTCACCCTTGGCGGCGTCCGAGGCACGGTCCCACTCGGCGACCTGGAGGATGCCGTCCTTGCCACCCGCGCACTTGGTCTTGCCTTCCTGGAAGGTCATGGTGCCCTTGGCGGTGGTGAGGATGAAGGTGGTGTCGTTCAGCACCACGTCGTCGAATCGCAGGAAGTTGCCCAGGGTCGCCTTGCGACCGGCCGCGGCCGAGGCAAACGGATGCACATGGATCACACCGTCGCCGTGGGTGTGCAGGCCGAGCACGTCCTCCTTGCCGGGCGGATCGAGCAGATTGGGCAGGTACTCACCGGGCACATCGCCGGGAGCGGCCAACGTCGTGGGGGTGGGTGCCGTGGTGCTCGTGGTCGTCGTCGTGCTCGAGGTGGTGGTGGCTCCCTTGGGCGCAGTGGTCGTGGTGCTCGACGTGGTGGTGGTCGTGGGCAGCACCGGCGTGGAGGAGTCGGGCACACACGTGTAGATGTTGTAGGCGACGTGCCAGTGATCGCTGCTCGCCCGGGGCGCCGCGTTGGTGATGCGATCACTTCGGGTGAAAAGCACCAGGCCCAGACCGGCGAGCACCAGCCCGGCGATGCCGATGCCGAAACCCATCGGGCGCCGCTGACCGGCGCGACTGGAGTTCCCGGCGCGTGCGACGCGCGCGATCTTCTTCGTAGACGAGGCCTTACCCATAGGAAAGGAGACGCTACAGGGACCGGTGGGGCCGAGTGGAGTCAGCGGCCCGGCACACCGCGGCACCCGAGGCTGAGCAGCGGCGCGGACAGCTCCGCCGTCGGCGGCCGACGAAGGGGTGCGCCCGGCTCAGCCGGCCGCGTCCTCATAGGCGCTGACGTGGACCCGAGCGCATTCCGACCAGGAAAAGCGAGCGGCCCTGGCCGGTCCCGCCGAGCGGAGCCGCGCCGCGACACTGGCATCACCGAGGACGAGATCGATGCCCGCCGCGATCGACGACACCGAGTGGGGGTCGACCAGCACCGCGGCGTCACCGGCCACCTCCTCGGTGGCCGTGCCCCGGGAGGTCACCACCGGAACACCCTGGGCCATCGCCTCCAGCACCGGCAATCCGAAGCCCTCCCACAAGCTGGGATACACCGCGGCGGTGGCCCCGGCGATGAGGGCGTCGAGTTCGCCTCGGGGCACATAGCCGAGCCGGTGGACACGCCGGCCGAGCGCCGCGATCGCCGTGTCCAATTCCTCGTTCCAGCCGGTCGGGCCGGCCAGGACCAGATCGATGTCACGGTGTTCCAGTTCAGCGAAGGCCGCCAGCAACCGGGGCAGGTTCTTGCGAGGCTCGATGGTGCCGCAGAACAGCAGGTAGGGCGAGAGAAGACCGTGGTTCACCTTCGCCCGCTGCACCGCCGACTCCGGCACCGGCGCCGACCTCACCGCCCACGGGACGACACGCACGCGATCGGGAGCGAACCCGTACTCGATGCATTGCTGTCGGGTCGCCTCGGAGGGACACAGCACGATGGCGGCGCGCTGCATCGCCAGCTCGAGGCCGCGGTGGAAGAATCGCCAGCCGTGCCGCGTGACGAGGCGGCGATCCTGCACGAAGGCGAGGTCGTGCACCGTGTAGACGACCGGGCACCGCGTCGCGGGGTACACGACGCCGGTGGCGTGCACCACGTCGATGGGCCCGGTGATCGTCTCGATGCGCGGGAACTGGACACGCGGCGCGTGCCACGTCTCGTAGAGGAGACGGCGAGGCAGGGGCATCATCCGCACCGGCACACCGACGGCCCACTCGTCCGGAGGCGGTGACCGGTGATACGCCGCGACGGCCACGATCTCGGTGTCGACCCGGCCCTTCAGCTCGTCGAGCAGGCCGATGGCGGCGCGCGCCGTGCCGCCGGGCACCCGGTGCCAGCTCTGTTCGATCGTCACCGCCACCTTCAGCACCGCGGCGGAGTATTCCATCTGAGGTGACACTTCAGCTCCGACTCCTCCGCGTCAGGGCAATCCGGCCGCTCGCCGCCGCCGGCGACGCCGACGCCCGGGGTGGGGATCCGGCGGCCGCCCCCACCTAGGCTGCGCCCCCGTGGTGCAACGGGTGACGGTGCTGGTGGACGCCACCGCCATTCCACAGGACAGGGGAGGCGTCGGGCGCTACGTGGAAGGGCTGGTGGGAGGTCTCGCGCCTCACAGTGCAGCGGGCGACCTTCGGCTGCACGTCGCGTGCCGGCCCAGGGATGCGGAGCGCTTGTCACTGCCGGGAGTGGAGGTGCACCCGGGTCCGGAGCGACTGGCGCGACGTCCCGCCCGCCTGCTGTGGGAACAGACCTCGCTGGCTCGCCTGGCACGCAGGTTGGGGGCGGGCGTGCTGCACTGCCCCCACTACACGATGCCGATCGCCGGTGGCCTCCCGACGGTCGTCACCGTCCATGACCTGACCTTCTTCACCGACCCCGCGCTGCACGGCAACCTCAAGGGCCGCTTCTTCCGGTCCGCCATCCGCCGAGCGGCGCGTCATGCCGCCGCCATCGTGACCCCCAGCCAGGCCACGGCGGACGAGCTCGCCCGGCTGGTGAGAACTCGGGTTCCCGTCGTCGTCGCCCCGCACGGCGTCGACCCCGCGGAGTTCCATCCCCCCACCGAGGGGGAGGTCGAGGCGCTCCGCCGCCGGTGGGAGTTGCCCGCGCAGTGGGTGGCCTTCCTGGGCACGTTGGAACCTCGCAAGAACGTGCCCGCCCTGCTGCGGGGGTTCGCCGCCGAGGTGGCTGCTCGCCCGGACGCCCCGGCCCTGGTGCTGGCCGGCGGTCAGGGCTGGGATTCGGGCGTCGATGCGGCGCTGCAGGAGGCGATCTCGGCGGGCGCGGTGGTGCGCCGTCCCGGCTACGTGCCCCTCGGGGATCTCCCCGCCCTCCTCGGTGGCGCCACCGTGGTGTGCTACCCGTCCCTCGGCGAGGGATTCGGCCTGCCCGTGCTCGAGTCCATGGCCTGCGGTGCGGCAGTACTGACCACACGGGCGCTGTCGCTCCCCGAGGTCGGCGGTGAGGCGGTCGCCTACTGCGGCACCTCCGCTCCCGAGATCGGGCGCGGGATCGCCGAGCTGCTCGACGACGTCGACCGCCGGCGATCGCTGGGCGAGCTCGCCCGCACCCGCGCCGCCACCTTCACCTGGAGCCGCAGCGCCGAACATCACCTGCACGCCTACCGGTCGGCGACGTGAGCACCCAGGACGCCGGCCCGGCCGGCGCGGTTCCCGTGGTGAGCATCGTGGTGGTCACCTACTCGCCCGGCGACTGCCTGGCCCGCTTCCTCAAGAGCATCCCGGCGGCCGTCACCGGCCCCTTCGAGGTGATCCTGGCCGACAACGGTTCCACCGACGGGTCGGTCGAGACCGCCTCCGCCGCGGACCCCGATCGGGTACGGCTGGTGCGCACCGGTGGCAACCTCGGCTATGGCCGGGCGGTGAACGCCGGCGCCGCGGTGGCCCACCCTGGTTCCATCTGGCTGTTGGTGGCCAACCCCGATGTGGAGTTGGGTCCCGGCACCCTCGACGAACTGATCGACGCCGGGGCGCGCTGGCCTGGCGCAGGGGCACTGGGACCGCTGATCCGCACCCCCGACGGCGAGCTGTACCCCAGCGCCCGCGAGTTCCCCTCGCTCGGTCGGGGCATCGGCCACGCGCTGCTGGGATGGTGGTGGCCCGCGAATCCATTCACCCGTCGCTACCGCAACGAGGACAGTGGCCCGGCCGAAGGGCCCACCGGGTGGCTGTCGGGGAGCTGCCTGCTGGCGAGACGCATCGCGTTCGACGCCGTCGGCGGATTCGACCCCGCCTACTTCATGTACTTCGAGGACCTCGACCTGTGCCGGCGGATGACCCTCACGGGCGCGCCCTGTGTGTACGTACCCTCGGCGGTGGTGGTGCATCGAGGCGGTCATGCCACCCAACGCGACCGGAGCGTTGCGCGGGCCATGCTGCG
>JANMIX010000570.1:0-2780 GCA_031376015.1 Acidimicrobiia bacterium
GTGGCGGTAGCACTGCGCACCCTTCTGTTCGTGAGCCGCACCGGCACCGCCATGCGGGCGGTGGTCGACAACGCCGACCTGGCCGCCCTCAACGGTGCTCCGCCCGTCGCCATCGCCCGGTACTCCTGGATGCTCGGCTCGGTGCTGGCCGCCATCGCCGGAGTGTTGCTGGCCTCTTCGATCGGTCAGATCGACGTCATCGTCCTCACCTTCTTCGTGGCCGGTTCCTACGGCTGCGCGGTGGTGGGAAAGCTCAAGTCGCTCCCGCTCACCTTCGCCGGGGCCATCGCCCTCGGTCTCATCAAGCAGTACGCCAACTTCTCGTTCCCCTGGTTCACCATCCCTCTGCTCAAGGTCGACGACTCGAATCAGATCTGGAATAGCGTGCGCACCGCCATCCCCGGGGTCTTCCTCTTCGCCGCGCTACTCCTGGTGCCGGCCTCGAAGCTGAGCGTCGGACGGGTCGTGGGCGTGCGGGCCCCTCGGGTTCCCGACCTGCGGAACTCGGTCGTGCGCGCCGCCATCGCCTGCGGGGCATTGGGCTTGCTGACGGCCATCGCTCCCGATGACCGGCTGGCCGACATGCAGAAGGCGATGATCTATGCGCTGTTGCTGCTATCGCTGGTGCTGCTCACCGGTTTCAGCGGCCAGATTTCGCTCTGCCAGTACGTGTTCATGGCTATCGGTGCCTGGGCCATGGGACACGTCGTGGGCGGCGACAGCTTGGTGGGCATGGTGGCCGCCGGCCTCGTGGCCGTGCCCCTGGGGGTGATCGTGGCGTTGCCGGCCCTTCGGCTCCAGGGCCTCTATCTGGCCCTGGTCACCTTCGGTTTCGCGGCGTCGTCCAAATACCTGCTCCTGGAGAACCCGAACATCTTCGGCAAGGGCAATGTGGAGGTCGGCCGGCTCAAGCTCTTCGGTCTCGACTTCCACTCCGACCGCAGCTTCTTCTTCCTGTGCGGGTTCGTGTTCATCGCCTTCGGGGTCGGTGTGCTGGCCGTGAAGCGAGGTTCGATCGGCCGCCGGCTCGCCGCGCTGCGCGACAGCCAGGCCGCGTGCGCCACGCTCGGCCTCGACGTGCGCCGCACCAAGCTGCTGGTGTTCACCATGTCGGCCTTCGTGGCCGGCGTGGCGGGTGCCCTGTTCGGCGGCCAGAGCGGCACGGCCGGGTCGATCCAGTTCGAGGAGATCAACAACATCGTCCTGTTGCTCTTCGCCGTGGTGGGTGGGGTCACCACCGTGACCGGTGCCCTCTTCGGGGGCATCCTGTTCGCCGTGCTCCCCTTCGTGCAGTCCGAGTACCCCGAGTACGCCGGCGTGCCCTTCGCCCTGGTGGCGGTCGGCGCCGTGGCGCTGGGTCGCCAGCCCAACGGCCTGGCCGGCGTGCTCTTCGAGCGCTTCGAGCTCTACCGTGAGCGTCTACGCGGATCCAACTCTGCGCCTCGACGGCCCACGACCGGCAGCGAAGTGGAGGAGATCACCGTGGTCAACCTGCGTCCCGCACCGGCCCCCGAGGTGGTGAGCGCCCGTGCGTAGGTTCTGGCCCCGGCGGAGCTTCGCGCTGCTGCTCGGCGTGGCGGTGCTGGCCGCAATCGGCGCGCAGGGTGCGACGGCGCAGACCGGCAGCGATCCCACTGCCCTGGCCGACCAGTTCGGCGGCTACGGCCTGTCCAGCCGGGGGAACGGCATCCTCATGGCCATCGACGCGCCCGGCTACATCCCCGGCAACCCGAGGGTGCTCCAGAGTGGGCTGCCCGAGGCGCAGGCCACGCTGAGCAACGGCCCCAGCGGCTATGCCCTCACCAGCCTGGCGTACCCCGGCTCGGTCGTCGGCGACCTCGGTGCCATCGTGGACCAGGCCGGAGGAAAGGGCGCGCCGGTGCCCGGCTACCCCGTGCAGGCCCGCGCCTACTACCCCTCGGGACCCACCGATGTGCGCCAGGACGTGGGCACCGGGAAGATGCACTCGTCCACCGGTCCGGTGTCGGCTCGTGGCGACGCCACCTACAGCGGGTCGGATCTGCCGACCTTCATGAGCACCGACGGCATGACGGTCAATGCCGAGACCCACCTCGAAACCGGTCGGGCGGTGTCGCAACTGCACGCCGAGATCAACAACGTCGACTTCTTCGGTGGCGTGGTGCACATCGGTTCGGCGATCACCGACCTCCGAGCCGACACGGACGGCACCAAGAGCGGATCGTCGGGCGACACCAAGACCAACAACGTCGCCTTCCTCGGTCTGCCCGCCACCATCGACGGCACCGGCATCCACCTCGCCAGCGAGGGGTCGCCCCCGACCACCAAGGCGCCCGGCGCCGCCGATGCGGTCGCCGGCCCACTCTCGACCGCGTTGGCACCGCCACTGCAGCAGGCGCTGGAGCCGGTGGCCAAGGCGCTCTCGGGCGTCATCAAGAGTGGCGTCGGTGCGGGCAAGACCCTCAACGATCTGCTGCAGTCGGGCGGCATCACGGTGCGGACCCTCGACCCCATCGCCACCCAGAACGGGGCCACCGCCGAGCGCACTGCCAACGGCGTCATCGTGCGGATCGATTACAACGGCCGGACCGAACCGGTGCTCTC
Organism: Acidimicrobiia bacterium; assembly: GCA_031376015.1. GTDB lineage: Bacteria > Actinomycetota > Acidimicrobiia > Acidimicrobiales > JACDCH01 > JANMIX01. Next base: position 2,584 of record JANMIX010000570.1, read on the forward strand.
GAGCATCTTCGCCCTGGTGCCGGGCCTACCCACCGATCCCCTGATCCCCGGCTTCCCCCTGAACTCGTCCCCGGCAGCCCTCATGGCCATGGCCCAGTCGACCTACGCATACGAATTCACGCTGGTGCCCGGCAATGTCCGGGTCCTGTCCACCCCGCCCTTCTCCGCCCCGGAGTTCACCCCACCGCCCGTGGCGC
>JANMIX010000621.1:0-3319 GCA_031376015.1 Acidimicrobiia bacterium
AGCAGGCAGCAGGACTGAGCAGGCAGCAGGACTGAGCAGGCAGCAGGACTGAGCAGGCAGCAGGACTGAGCAGGCAGCAGGACTGAGCAGGCAGCAGGACTGAGCAGGCAGCAGGACTGAGCAGGCAGCAGGACTGGCAGAGCTCAGGGCAGCGTGAGGATCTCGGGACCGTCGTCGGTCACCGCGATGGAGTGCTCGAAGTGGGCCGACAGCGAGCCGTCGGCGGTCTTCACCGTCCAACCGTCGTCGAGTAGAAGGGTCCCACGGCCCCCGGCGTTCACCATCGGCTCGACGGCGAAGACCATGCCCGGCTTCAACTTGGGACCCTTCCCCGGCTCGCCGTAGTTCGGCACCTCGGGGCTCTCGTGCATGGCCGTCCCGATGGCATGCCCGACGTACTCGCGCACCACCGAGAATCCGGCGGCCTCGGCCACGGCCTGCACCGCATGGCCGATATCGGAGATGCGGTTGCCGGTCACCATGGCGTCGATGCCGGCGTAGAGCGAGGCCTCGGTGGTCTCCAACAGACGCAGGGCCTCGGCCGTCACCTCCCCGACCGGAGCGGTGAAGGCGGCGTCGCCATGCCAACCGTCGATGATGGCGCCGCAGTCGATGGAGATGATGTCGCCTTCCTTGAGGCGGTACTCACCCGGTATCCCGTGCACGATGACGTCGTTGGGTGAGGCACAGATCGTTGCCGGGAAGCCCCGGTAGCCGAGGAAGTTCGAACGGGCGCCGCGGCGTTCGATCACCGCGGCGGCGATGGCGTCCAACTCGGCGGTGGTGACGCCGGGGCGCAGAGCCTTGCGGATCTCCGAGTGCATCTCGGCCACCACCCGTCCGGCGGCGCGCATCTTGGCCAGCTGTTCGGGCGACTTGCGGATGGTCGAAGCATTGTTGAACATCAGCCCACCCGCAGGCCCGGTCCCGTCCGGCCGGTGCGTTCGTCGATGGCCCGCAGGATTCGGTGCGTCACCTCATCGGCCGAGCCGATGCCGTCGATACGCACGAGCAGATCTCGCTCGGAGTACCAGGCCACCAGTGGCTCGGTCTCCTGGTTGTACAGGTCGAGGCGCTTGCGCACTGCGTCGGGGGTGTCGTCATCACGCTGGATGACGTCGCCACCGCAGTTGTCGCAGGTCCAGTCGTAACGGGGTGGTGCTCCCACCGAGTAGTTCGCGCCACAGTCGGTGCACACCCGGCGGTTCGAGATGCGCTGCAGCACGATCTCTTCCGGCACCTCGAGATCGAGCGCGGCATCGAGCGGGGCGTGCTTGCTCAGCTCCGCCAGTGCGTCGGCCTGGCCGACGGTGCGGGGGAAGCCGTCGAGGATGTAGCCGCGGGCGCGGGTGTCGTCGCGGTCGAGCCGCTCGCCCACGATGCCGTCGATCACGTCGTCGGGCAGGAGTTCACCGGCGTCCATGTACTCCTTGGCGCGACGTCCGAACTCGGTACCTTCCTTCACCGCGGCGCGCAGCATGTCACCCGTGGAGATGTGTGGCACCACGTAGTGACGGGCGAGGCGTGTGCACTGCGTGCCCTTGCCCGCCCCCTGCCGTCCGAGGATGATGAGGCGGACGCCGGGGATCAAGGAGCGTTCTCCACTACTTCAGGAACCCTTCGTAGTTCCTCATCATCAACTGGCTGTCGATCTGCTTCATCGTCTCGAGGGCGACGCCCACGGCGATGAGCACCGTGGTGCCGGCGAAGGGGAAGTTCTGGATCCCCGCCACGGCGAGCATGACGGCGGGCAGCAGGGCGATGCCGGCGATGAAGAGGGCGCCCGGGAGGGTGATGCGCGAGACGATCCGGCCCAGGTAACGCTCGGTCTGGGGCCCGGGGCGAATGCCGGGGATGAACCCACCCTGCTTGCGGATGGTGTCGGCCTGCTGAACCGGGTCGAAGGTGATCAACGTGTAGAAGTACGTGAAGCCGATGATCAGCAGGCCGTAGAGCACGATGTGCACGATGTTGTCCTGCTTGACCACGTAGTCGTTGATCCAACCCTGCACGGTGGCGCCGAAACCGCTCGTCGGCAGCACGTTGCCCAGGATCACCGGCAGGTACAGCAGGGAACTGGCGAAGATGATCGGGATCACGCCGGCCTGGTTGACCTTCAGGGGGATGTACGTCGACTGGCCGCCGTACATGCGCCGCCCCACGACCCGTTTCGCGAACTGCACCGGGATCCGGCGTTGGCCCTGTTCGATGAACACGATCCCGACCAGGATCACGATGCCCACACCGATGAGGACGAGAAGCCAACCGGTGCCCTTCTCGGCCTGGATCTGACCGCCGGACGCGGGCAGGGTCGACACGACCGAGGCGAAGATCAGCAACGACATGCCGTTGCCGATGCCGCGCTGGGTGATGAGCTCGCCCATCCACATCAGCAGTGCGGTTCCGGCCACCAGGGTGAGCACCACCAGCGAGATGCGTCCAAGGTTGAAGTTGGCGTCGCCGCCGAAGAGGTCGAGCTTGGTGTTGTTCTGAACTCGACCGAAACCGCCGCCGCCATTGTGGAAAAGGAACGACAGTCCGGTGGCCTGCACCAGCGCGATGGCGATGGTGATATAGCGGGTCCACTGGGTGATCTTGCGCTGGCCGACCGCGCCCTGCTGCTGCCACTGCTCGAGCTTGGGGATCACCACACCCAGGATCTGGATGATGATCGAGCTGGTGATGTACGGCATGATCCCGAGCGCGAACACGGCGAAGTTGGTCAGTGCGCCGCCGGAGAACAACTGCAGAAAGCTGAGCGCGCCGCCGCTCTTGGCCTGGGATTCCAGGGTCTTGAGGGCGCCCAGGTCGATGCCGGGTACCGGCACGTGGGATCCGAGCCGGTAGATCGCCAGCATCAACAGCGAGAACAGGACCTTGTTACGGAGGTCCGGCACCTTGAAGATGTTTCTAAGGCTCGAGAGCACGTGGACTCCGTCGGGGTTGCCCGTCCACAGCAGGCACGAAGCCCGCCGTCAACGGTTGGTGTGCTGGTTGCCCTTCGCCGGGGGTCGACCGTTGCCGAACGGCGGCGGCAGGATCTCCACCGTACCGCCGGCCGCAGTGATGGCGCGTTCCGCCGACTTCGAGAAGCCGTGGGCCTTGACCGTCACCTTACGGGTCAGTTCTCCCCGGCCGAGGACCTTGACGAGCGCTCCCTTGTGGGACAAGCCGTGCTCGTGCAACGTCTCCGGGGTGATCTCGGCCAGGCCGGATGCCTCGACGACATCGAGGTTGATGGCCTGGTACTCCACGCGGAAGGGGTTCTTGAATCCCTTGAGCTACGGCACACGCATGTGCAGGGGCATCTGACCGCCCT
>JANMIX010000230.1:0-5694 GCA_031376015.1 Acidimicrobiia bacterium
CAACATCCGCCGCCGCACCGCGGAGCACATGGTGGCCTCGCTGCACACCTCTGCCCACGTCTACGCCACCATCGAGGTCGACTACGAGGGTGTCGACCGTGTGCGGCGTGCCAATCGGGAATCGTTCAAGGCCGAGGAGGGCTTCGGCCTCACCTACCTGCCCTTCGTCAGCCGGGCCGTGGTCGACGCCATCCGCGAATACCCCGAGGTGAATGCCACGTTCACCGACACGGGTCTGCTGGTGCACCACTACGTGAATCTCGGCATCGCCGTCGACCTCGACTTCAAGGGCCTGATGGTGCCGGTCATCCGTGATGCCGACGCCAAGCGGCTGCGCGCCATCGGGCGCGAGGTCAGCGACCTGGCCGGCCGGGCACGGTCCAAGAAGTTGTCGCCCGACGAGATCGTGGGTGGCACCTTCACCATCACCAACCCCGGGCCGTATGGCACCTTGCTGACCCTGCCGATCATCAACCAGCCCCAAGTGGCGATCCTCTCCACCGATGGCGTCAAGCGCCGCCCGGTCGTGGTCAGCGGTCCCGACGGAAGCGAAGCCATCGCCATCCATTCGGTCGGGAATCTCGCCCTCACCTGGGATCACCGCGCCTTCGACGGTGCCTATGCCTCCGCCTTCCTCAACCGGGTCCGCGAGCTGCTCGAGACCCGCGACTGGGCTGCGGAACTGACCTGAACGGGCCATCGCCGTTGCATCGACAAGAGGCAACGGTCGGTAGCCTGCACCCCGTGTTGCACGTTCGCTGGCTGGGCAGGGTCCGCTACCGCGATGCCCTCGCCCTGCAGCAGCGCCTTTTCCGGGCCAGCACCGAGGACCACCTGCTCCTGCTGGAGCACCCGCACGTCTACACGATGGGCGTGCGGGCCGACCCGGCGCATGTGCTGGTGGCACCCGAGCACGTTGGCGCCGAACTCGAACGGGCCGACCGCGGTGGCGATGTCACCTACCACGGGCCCGGCCAGTTGGTCGGCTATCCCATCTTGAGCCTTCCGGGCAAGGGTGGCCGCGCCACGGGCATGACCGACACCGTCGCCTATGTGCGCTCCGTCGAACAGTTGGTGATCGACGCGTTGGCCGCCCTCGGCCTGCCCGGCGCCACGCGAGAGGATCGCTATCCCGGTGTGTGGGTGGAGGACCGCAAGATCGCGGCGGTCGGGGTCCGTCTCTCGCGGGGCCGCTCGATGCACGGCTTCGCCCTCAACGTCGATCCCGACCTGGGCATGTTCGACCACATCGTCCCCTGCGGCATCACCGACAAGGCGGTGACCTCGCTGTCCGCCGAAGGCGTGCGTGTCCCTATGCGAACCGTGGTCGACACCGTCGCCGCGCTGGCCGTGGCCCGCTGGGGTGCGGCCGGTCACGACCGGGCCGACGTGGTGTGGCGAGCCGACCCCGCCGGACGCGACCTGTCGACCTTCTCCCGCACCAGGGTGCCCGGCGCGTCCGATCGCACGCCGGCGCGTGACAGCGTGGCGTCGGCGCCGTCGGGGTCTCCCGGGTCGATGGCACCGCCGGCGGCGGAGAACGGCGTCCCGGTCAGGCTGCTGGTCCGGCGCACGGAGGCGGGCGTCACCGGAGGAGTGGACGTGTCAGCCCGCAAGCCCCCGTGGGTCAAGGCCCGGGTTTCGCTGTCCGATGCCGTGCTGCGCACCCGGCGCACCGTGCGCGAGGCAGGCCTGGTGACGGTGTGCGAGGAAGCGGGCTGCCCGAACCTGTCGGAGTGCTGGGCCGACGGCACCGCCACCTTCATGATCAACGGCGAGCGCTGCACCCGCGCCTGTGGGTTCTGCCTCGTCGATACCCGACACCCCGAGCCTCCCGAGGACAGCGAACCCGAGCGGGTGGCGGAGGCCGTCGAGCGCATGGGGCTGTCCTTCGCGGTGATCACCACCGTTGCCCGCGACGACCTGGACGATCACGGGGCCGGCCAGTTCGTCGCCACCATCGAAGCCATCCGTCGTCGCACCCCGCAGGTGCGCATCGAGGTCCTCATCAGCGACTGCCAAGGCGACCCCGACGCCCTCGAGGCGATCTTCTCCGCCCGTCCCGACGTGCTGAACCACAACCTCGAGACGGTGGCCCGATTGCAGCGCACGGTGCGACCGAACGCCTCCTACGCCCGCAGCCTGGCGGTGCTCGCCCGCGCCGCCGATGCCGGGTTGACGGTGAAGTCGGGCCTCATCGTGGGGATGGGGGAGACCCCCGACGAAGTCGTGGCCGCACTGGCCGACCTGCGGGCGGTGGGCGTGTCGATCGTGACCGCTGGCCAGTACCTACGCCCCACCTCCCATCACCTGCCGGTGGCCCGTTGGTGGACGCCAGAAGAGTTCGAATGGCTGGCGGAAGCGGGTCGCGATCTGGGCCTGGTCCACGTCGAGGCATCGCCGCTCACCCGATCGAGCCACCACGCCCGCCAGGCCGCCGACGCCGCCGGCGTGTCCGTGGCTCCTGACCTGCCCCGGTCGTCCTGAGTGGCCGGGTCGGAGGAAGGATCGTTGGAGCGCCAGAATGGGTCCGATGTTCGCTGAACGCATGGCTCGCGCCCGCGCCGCGATGGAGGCACACGGCGTCGACGTGTTGCTCCTGTCAGTCGGCCCCGACCTGCCCTACCTGACCGGGTACGAGGCCATGCCGCTGGAGCGGCTCACCATGCTGGTGCTGCCCCGCCAGGGTGACGCCTCCCTTGTGGTCCCTCGCCTGGAGGCACCGCGTGTGGCGGCACGGGACTCCTTCGAGATCGTGCCCTGGCAGGAAACCGAGGACCCGGTCGAGATCGTGGCGGATCTGGCCCGCAGCGGCACCTCTCCCGCGGTGGCCGCCATCGGCGACCGTACCTGGGCCCGGTTCCTGGTCGAACTGCAGGCCCGCATGGGCAGCACCACCTTCCGCAAGGGCAGCGACATCATGGGTCCCTTGCGGGCGGTGAAGGATCACGCCGAGATCGCCGCGCTGCGGAGCGCGGCGGCAGCTGCCGACCGGGTGGCCCGGCAACTGCAGTCGGGGCAGATCCCCCTGGTCGGCCGCAGCGAAGCCGAGGTCTCCGCCGACATCGGCGCCCGCCTCATGGCCGAGGGCCACCACAAGGTCAACTTCGCCATCGTGGCCAGCGGCCCCAATGGCGCCAGCCCCCATCACGACGCGACGGCGCGGGTCATCGGGGTCGGCGATGTGGTGCTGTGTGACTTCGGCGGGACGATGCACGGCTCCGACGGGGTGGGTTACTGCTCCGACATCACGCGCTGCGTGATGGCGGGCGGCGTGGAGCCACCACCGGATGTGCGAGACGCCTACACCGTGCTGCACGAGGCACAGCAGGCGGCGGTGGCCGCCGCCACCCTGGGCACCCCGTGTGAGGATGTCGACGCGGTGGCCCGGCGCATCATCACCGAAGGCGGCTACGGCGAACGCTTCTTCCACCGCACCGGTCACGGCATCGGCATCGAGGAGCACGAGGACCCCTACATCGTGGGCGGCAATTGCACCGCGCTGACGGCCGGGCATGCCTTTTCGATCGAGCCCGGCATCTACACCACGGGCCACTGGGGCCTGCGGTTGGAGGACATCGTGATCGCGGCCGCGTCCGGGCCCGACGCGTTGAACGACGCCGACCACGCGCTGGTCGTCGTCGACGCGTGATTCGCCTCGACGCCGCCACGGTCCTCCTCCAATGGGCCACCGGCGGCCTGTTGTTCCTGTGGGTCACCACCCGCCGCCGCGAGGTGGGCATCGGTTACGGCTGGTTGCTGCGGGGCACGTACCTCCTGCTGGCGGTGGGCTCGGTGGCGGTGGGCACCATGCTCGACGCCGTCCCGGTGCGCGACGCCGCCAGCGTGGGGGTCGTGCTGGCCACCGGCGCCGCGCTGGTGGTGTCGATCCGGCGCCGGCGCGCCGGTGTGCTGCACGAACGCGAGCGGGTCGAGCAGCGATCGGCCCGGGTCACGGCCATGACCGGGATCGACCGGCGGGTCGCCGCGGAGGACCGACCCGACCCCGACGTCGCGGAGTTCCCCCCGGTACTCGATCTGATCGCCCCGCTGGTCGGACTCGTCGGCCTGGTTGCCGCCGGCATCGATGCCGGCGATCCGGTGCTGCTCGCGATGGTGCGCACGGTGGTGGGCGCCTGCTTCCTCGGGGCGGTCACCGACGCCATGTTGTTAGGGCACTGGTACCTGGTGCAGCCCGGTCTCACTCGTGGGCCGCTGCTGGAACTGGTGCGCTGGGTCGGCTACGCGTGGCCGTTCGAGGTGGCCGCGCTGCTGTGGCCCACTGGCATGATTTCCGCCCTCGACGGCACCATCGATGACGGATACCAGGGCCTGCTGTCATGGTTCTGGGTGGCGTGCACCGTCACCACCCTGGGGTTGGTGTTCGTGACCCGTGCCGCTCTCAAGGAGCGGGCCTACTCCGCGGTGATGGCCGCCACCGGGCTCCTCTACCTCGCCATCCTCACCGCGTTCGGCACCGACCTCGTGGCCCGGGCCGTTCTCGCCAGCTGACTCGCCGGCCGAGACCGGTGTGTCGGCTTCCGCCGGCCGCACCGGCGGCACGGCCCGGATCGCCAGCCACGCCTCCCGCGCCGCCAGCACGGCCGCGGCGAGCAGGAACAGGTTGCGGGTGAAGAGCACTACCAGCGCCTCGGCCCGGTCGGCGAACAACTCGAACCACAGGAACGGGAACTCGGCGAGGGTGAGGGTCACCGCCAGTCCCGTGAGCACGGTGGGCCAGCGCAGTCGATGCGGAGCCAGCGTGAGGGCGGCGCTGTAGAGGGCCACGAGCCACAGGAGGTACTGGGGCGACAGGACCCGTCCGGTCACCACCAGCGTCGCCAGGGCCGCGGTCAGGGTCACGCTGATGGTCGCCAGGTCGCCCCGTACCCGCCGCACCACGACCGCGCTCACTGCCACGACCGCAACTGACAGCGTGGTCGAGAGGGGTTTGATCCAGCCGGCTACACCGGTGACGTCGAAGCTGCCGAAGGCGAACCGGGCCTGGAACGCCTCGCCCTGCAGATGACGCCAGGCCAGTACCGCCGAGCCCCACAGGCTCTCGATCTGAACGCCTCGGTCGGCGTGGAAGCGGATGACCTCCCTCCACATGTCGCCCAGATCCGCCACGAACGGGAGGACGAACAGCCCGGCCGCGATGCCGGTGCCGGCCAGCAGCCGGCCGCGCCTCGTGGAGCCGGCCAGCAGCGCCGGCAGCAGCAGCGCCGGCGTGAGCTTCACCGCCAGCCCCAACCCGAGACTCACCCCTGCGGCGCCTTGGCGGCCGGCCTGGAGCCGCTCGAAGGTCCACACCAGCGAGGCGGCCACGAAGACGTCGGTTCGGCTGTAGGCCACTGGCCCCAGGCTCGGTACCAGCAGGAGCCAGGTCACCGCCCCCCACCAGCAGCCCGAGCGCCGAGCCATACGGCACAGTCCCCACAGGCCAAGTGCATCGGCGGCGATGCAGAGGGCGATGAACCGGGTGCGGTAGGAGAACGCGTCCACCGCCTCCGGGGCCAGCACGAGGGGGATCTGTCCGGGCGGGTACTCCAGAGCGAAGTCGGCATAGGGCCGCTCGCCGTCCTGCAGGATGCGCGCCGCGGAGTTGTGGTAGTTCGTCGTCTCGAAGGTGGCGTTGATGTGCCTGCCCAGCTGATCGGGATGGTCGGCCACCCATCCGGCCAGCAGCCGCGT
>JANMIX010000662.1:0-2582 GCA_031376015.1 Acidimicrobiia bacterium
AACGCTGCCACGGGCGAGTTCAACCCCTACGGCGACTTCCTCATCAACGCGCAGGGCGAGGACGTGGTGGCCGGCATCCGCAACACCGAGAGCCTCGATGCCATGGCCCGGCACTTCCCCAAGATCCACCTCGAGTTGCTCAACATCTTCGCTCGCCTCGAGGCCCACTACCGCGACATGTGCGACACCGAGTTCACTATCGAACAGGGCAAGCTCTGGATGCTGCAGACCCGGGTCGGCAAGCGCACCGGCGCCGCTGCGCTGCGCATGGCGGTCGAGATGGTCGACGGCGTGAAGGCGGTGGTCGCAGGGGGTGGGCTGCCCAAGGCCGCCGCCTGGAAGATCACCAAGGAAGAGGCCCTGCAGCGCGTTGCCGCCGAACACCTCGACCAGGTGCTGCACCCGCAGTTGACGGGCAAGAACCTGACGGTGATCGCCACCGGTCTGGCCGCCTCACCCGGCGCGGCGGTGGGCCGCGCCTACTTCACCGCCGATGACGCCTTCGCCGCTTCCCAGCGCGGCGAGAAGGTCGTGCTGGTGCGCAGCGAGACCAGCCCCGAGGACGTGCACGGGATGCAGATCTCCGAGGGCATCCTCACCGCCCGGGGCGGGCTCGTGAGCCACGCCGCCGTCGTTGCCCGCGGCTGGGGTATCCCCGCCGTCGTGGGCGCCGAGGCCGTCAAGATCACCGGCAAGCAGTTCACCGCCGGCGGTGTGACCATCAAGGAAGGCGAGATCGTCAGCCTCGACGGTTCCACCGGCCGGGTCATCCAGGGCGCGGTGGAACTCATCGCCGGCGAGCCGCCCGCCGAATTCCACACGATCCTGAAGTGGGCCGACCAGGTCCGCAAGGGCAAGCTCAAGGTGCGCGCCAACGCCGACAACGGCCCCGACTCGATCAACGCCCGCGGGTTCGGTGCCGAGGGCATCGGCCTGTGCCGCACCGAGCACATGTTCCTGGGCGAGGACCGCCTGCCGGTGGTGCGCCGCATGATCCTGGCGAACACCCCCGAGGAGGAGACGGCCGCGCTGGAGGAGCTCCGCGTCGTGCAGAAGGCCGATTTCCTCGAGATCCTCGAAGCCATGGACGGCCTGCCCGTCACCGTGCGTCTGCTGGATCCGCCGCTGCACGAGTTCCTCCCCAACGTCGAGGAGCTGGCCATCAAGGAGGCCACCACCGGTCTCGACGCCGAGGAGCGGGCCCTCTACAACGCGGCCCGCAGCTGGCACGAGTTCAACCCCATGCTCGGCACCCGCGGTGTGCGCCTCGGGGTGATCAAGCCCGGGCTGTACGCCATGCAGGTGCGAGCCCTCATGGAAGCCGCGGCCGACCGCGTGGCGGCCGGTGGCAAGCCGGTGGTGGAGATCATGATCCCCCTCACGGTCACCCGCGAGGAGATGGCCGAGGCACGCGGTTGGGTCGAGGCCGCAGTGGCCGCCGCCACCGAGGGGCTCTCGCCCCAGGCCCGCAAGAAGCTCCAGGTCAGCATCGGCACCATGATCGAGACGCCCCGCGCCGCGCTGCGGGCCGACGAGATCGCCGAGGTGAGCGACTTCTTTAGCTTCGGCACCAACGACCTCACCCAGATGACCTTCGGGTTCAGCCGTGACGACGTCGAGAGCCGCATGATGCCGGCCTACCTCGAGGCCGGACTGTTGAAGCGCAACCCGTTCGAGACCATCGACCAGACGGGTGTGGGCGAACTGGTGAAGCTGGGCGCCCAGCGGGGCCGCAAGACCCGCAGCGACCTCAAGTTGGGCGTGTGCGGCGAGCACGGCGGCGACCCCGAGTCGATCGCCCTGTTCTACGCCGCGGGCCTCGACTACGTGAGTTGCTCGCCGTTCCGCATCCCCATCGCCCGCTTGGCTGCCGCCCAGGCCGTGATCGCCGCAGGGAAGTAGGCCGGGCTCGGTGTTCGCCGCAGTCGGGGCGGACACCGCCGACCGGTTCGCCCAGTTCGATGTGGCCCCCTGGCAGTGGGCCGCGTTCGTCGCGCTGGTGGTCGTGCTGCTGCTGGCCGACCTGCTCATCCTGCACCGAGACCCGAAACCGATCGCGTTCCGGGAGGCGGCGATCGAGTCGGCCATCTGGGTCACGATCGGGTTGAGCTTTGGGCTGCTGGTGCTGGGCTGGCACGGCGGCAAGGCGGCGGGGGAGTACTGGTCGGGCTACCTGATCGAGCAGAGCCTGTCGATCGACAACGTGTTCGTGTGGGCCGTGGTGCTGCAGTTCTTCGCGGTACCGGCCAAGTATCAGTTCCGGGTGTTGTTCTGGGGCATCTTCGGGGCGCTGGTGTTGCGGGCCGGGTTCATCTTCGCGGGAGTGGCGCTGGTCTCGCGCTTCGATGCGGTGCTCTACGTGTTCGGCGCCTTCCTGCTCTACACGGCGGTAAGGATCGCCCGCAACGACGATGCCGAGATCGATCCGGAGACGAACCTGGCGCTGCGTTTCGTGCGCCGGGGATGTTTTGGGCTGGGATTGGGACGGGTGGGCACCCCTGCCCTCGCCTCGGACCCCTGCTGACGATTCTTCTAGCTGACGCGTTCCGCTATCTGAGTCGGCGGCTTCCCATTTTGTATCC